>JAZUDA010000166.1:0-3767 GCA_045639455.1 Clostridia bacterium
GTTGATTTCCCTTGCCACGGTGGCGGTGGAGAACCACTATACACGTCCTACGATGAACACGGATGGCCTGCTGTCTATTGAGGAAGGACGTCACCCGGTGGTGGAGCAGACATTGCGGGACGGCGATATGTTTGTGCCCAACGACACCCGCATGGATAACGAAGAAAACCGGATGCTGATTTTGACCGGCCCCAATATGGCGGGTAAAAGCACCTATATGCGGCAGGTGGCGCTGATTACCTTGATGGCGCATATCGGCAGCTTTGTGCCGGCGCGCTCCGCCAATATTCCGGTAGTCGACCGGATTTTTACCCGCGTAGGCGCCACGGACGACCTGGCCAGCGGGCAATCCACCTTTATGGTGGAAATGAGCGAGACGGCCAATATCATGCGCAATGCCACGTCCAAATCACTGATTATTCTGGATGAAATCGGACGCGGCACCTCCACCTTTGACGGCTTGGCCATTGCCTGGGCGGTTGTGGAATACATCTGCGACAAGAAGAAAATCGGCGCAAAAACGCTCTTCGCCACCCACTATCATGAGCTTTCTGAGTTGGAGGGCCATTTGGAGGGCGTGAAGAACTACTGCATTTCCGTAAAGGAACACGGCGAGGATGTGATTTTCCTGCGCAAGATTGTTCCGGGCGGTGCGGATAAGTCCTTCGGCGTTCATGTGGCGCGGCTGGCGGGCATCCCGAAGGAGGCTGTCGTCCGGGCGCATGAGATTCAGGCGACGCTGGAAGTGGCCAATATCACGGATGCCATTTCCCAAAATATTCTGGAGCAGAACGATGCCCGGCAGCCGGTGCAGGTCGGATTGTTCAATTATGAGCAGACGGAGATTATCGAGGAGCTTGTTCAGGCGGATGTGATGGCAATGACACCCATCGATGCCATGAATCTGCTGTTCCGTCTGCGGGAAAAGGCAAAGAAACTGAAAGAGTAAGGGGGTGGGAAAATGTCTGTTATTCGGCAGCTGACGCCGGAAGTCATCGGCAAAATTGCGGCGGGCGAGGTGGTGGAGAACCCCTCCGCGGCGATTAAGGAACTGGTGGAAAACAGCATTGACGCGGGGGCTACCGCTGTGACGGTGGAAATCCGGGACGGCGGCATCAGCTATTTCCGTGTCACGGATAACGGAAGCGGCATTGAGCCGGGGCAGATTCGTCTGGCATTTGCCCGCCACGCCACCAGTAAGCTGGTGAATTCCGATGAATTGACCCGGATTTCCACCATGGGCTTCCGGGGTGAGGCTTTGGCCTCCATCGCCGCGGTCAGCAAGGTGACTTGCACCACCCGCACGGCGGATATGCCCAACGGTATCCGCGCGGTGAATGAAGGCGGCGTGATAACCGATTTGCAGGACGCGGCCTGTCCCTGCGGTACCACCTTTGTGGTGCAGAATCTGTTTTATAATACGCCCGTTCGGCTGAAATTCCTGAAAAAGCCCGCCACCGAGGCGGGTATGGTGGGGGATGTACTCACACGCATGATTCTGTCCCACCCGGAGATTTCCTTCCGCTACGTCAATCAAGGCAAGACCGTCTACCACAGCCCCGGAGACGGAAAACTGGCGTCCGCGGTTTTCAGTATTTTCGGCCGGGAAGGCTTTGCCATGATGCGCAAGGTTCATGAGAACTACGGCGGAATACTGGTGGACGGCTTTGTGGGCGTGGGCGAGCTAGCCCGCGGCAACCGGAATCAGGAAAACTTCTTTATCAACGGGCGCACGGTACGCAACAGCGTGCTGTCCATGGCATTGGAGCAGGGATGCCGTGAGCGGGTCATGATTGGCCGGTTCCCGGTCTGTGTTCTGCACCTGACCATGCCCTTTGAGACGGTGGACGTGAATGTTCATCCCAACAAGCTGGAGGTGCGCTTCACATCGGAGGCGAACGTCTACGCTGCCGTTCAGATGGCGGTGGAGGAGGCGCTGAAGGAAGCCACGCCGCTGGATCACGCGCCTGTAATCGCGTCCGCCCCCGCGGCGGAAAAAGAGCAGCCTTTGCTGACCAAGGTGCCGGTGATGCCTGCCGCGGAGCACGCGCAGGCCACGGTGAAAAAGGCAAGCGTGATGCCCAAACCCATCGAAAACACGGCAGAAAAGCCTAAAATGACAGTGAAGCGGCAGGGGGAGACAAAGCCGGAGCCCGTTCACAGCGCGCCGGTTCAGTCGATTCATATTGCCATGCAGCCGAGCGTAATCCGCATGGAGGAAAACGCGGAAAAAAACGTTGCGCCGGTATCACCAATCGTGGTGCGGTTGCCTGAAACGAAAAAGCCGGAGATGAAGCCGGAACCCGTCCAGCAAAAGCTGGATTTGGGGCAGGAAAAGCCGGAAATACGCCTGATTGGCAGCGTTTTTGACACCTACATTCTGGCCTCTTGCGGGGAGCAGCTGTTCTTTATGGATCAGCATGCCATATGCGAGCGGCTGCTGTTTGACAAGCTTCTTGCCCAGGCGGAAAGCCGTACCATTTCCCAGCTGCTGCTGGTCGCGCAGACGGTTCCGGTTTCCACCGGGGAGGCCGCGCTGATTGAGGCACATCAACAGGAACTGACGGACGCGGGCTTTGAGGTGGAATTGATGGACGATACCACCGCGCTGATTCGTGCCGTGCCCGCCATCCCGGGCATGCCCCGTCCCGAGGTGCTGCTGAAGGATGCCATGCAGGCACTGGACGAATTTCGCCCGGCCGTTACCACCGAGCGGCGCCGTGCCATGCTGCTGCAGTCCGCCTGCAAGCACGCGGTCAAGGGCGGTGAAAAACTGTCGGACGCGGTGCTGAAGGGCCTGGTCGATGAAATGATGACAAAGGGCGTTACGCCCACATGCCCCCACGGGCGCCCGCTTGTTGTATCCATCTCTCATACGGAATTGGACAAGCGGTTCAAGAGGATCGTATGAAAAACGGCGTGATCGCGGTTGTCGGCCCCACCGCCAGCGGGAAATCCGCCCTGGCGCTGCAACTGGCGCGGGAAATCGGCGGCGAGATTGTCTGCATGGACTCCATGCAGATTTATCGGGGCATGGATATCGGTACGGCGAAGCCCACGCCGGAGGAGCGGCAGGCGGTTCCGCATCATATGCTGGATATCGTATCGCCCGCAGATTCCTACGATGTGGCAACCTACGCCTGTGATGCCCGACAAGTGATGGAAGAAATTCTCTCCCGGGGCAGAGTGCCTATCCTGACCGGGGGTACGGGTCTGTACCTGCGGGCACTGATGTACGGCCTGCAGTTGGGTACCGTTGCCGCGGACGAAGCTTTCCGCGCGGAGTGCCTGCGGCGCGCCGAAACGGAGGACGGCAGGAAAGAACTGTGGCGGGAGCTGCGGGCAGCGGATCCGGCTTCCGCGGGAAAGTTCCACTACAATGATGTGAAACGTGTTATGCGCGCGCTGGAAGTTTACCGGGCAACCGGAAGGCCGATTTCCGACCAGGGTACCCGGCAGGAAATCAACAGTCCCTTTTCCTTCTTCCTGTTGGGGATGGGGATGGAACGCTCCCTGCTTTATCAACGCATTGACCGCAGGGTGGAGGAGATGCTGCGTCAGGGGCTGACGGATGAGGTTCGGGGCCTGCTGGACAGCGGTGTGACACCTCAGGCCCAGGCCATGCAAGGCATCGGCTATAAAGAAATGATACCGTATCTGGCGGGAGAGGCAACCCTTGATGAAACGAGGAGCCTGATTGCGCAGAATACGCGCCACTACGCCAAACGGCAGATGACCTGGTTCAGGAGCGAGGAACGGATTCACTG
>JAZUDA010000167.1:0-8328 GCA_045639455.1 Clostridia bacterium
GAGGTCCATATTCTGGAAAATGAGGAGGAATCCAGAGAATACGTCCGTCAGGTATGGGCGGAAGCGATGACCATTTTCCGGGAAGGCAATTACAGGATGACCTTCAGTGCTGCTATCCGGAGGGAACTGCTGAAGACCCAGCGGGATTTCATGCCTGAGGATACTGAAGCAGGCATGATCCTGGAATTCCTGGCAACAACGGATTGCGATAAGGTATGCTGCATGCAGCTGCACCAGGACGCGCTGCACCGGACAGGAGAACCGAAGAAATGGGAATCCCACGCATATAGCGAGGTAATGCGGAATTACGCGCCGGAATGGAAGCACTTCGATAATCCCCGTTCCTTCGGGAACCGCTTCGGCAGACAGAAGGGCTGGGAACGCCCCTCAGATGCAGCCGAGCCGGAGAATACGGAGCATCCGGAGCAACTTTCCGGCAACCAAGTCCCCGGCAACCAACTCACATTTATTCCGGTTTCGAATGAAGAAGCGGTTGAAGCGGGCATGCCGAAAGAGTGGATCAAAAAAAGCAGAGGATAGTTGCCGGGAATGTTGCCGGTTGGTTGTCGGGATGGTTGCCGGAGACAGAAAAGAATCATGTATCGAAAAGTATTGAAATATAAGGATTTTTCGAGAGAAGATTCTATACCGGCAACCAAAGCAACCAGAAAAAGTGAAAAAAAGAAAATCATATTTCAGGGAAGCAGCTAGGTACGTTAAAGAAAATAAAAGTCTTTTAAGGCTGGTTGCCGGACTTGGTTGCCGGCCCTGTCGGGGAAACGGATTTTTCCTCCCTCTGTCGGGGATTTCCGGGCAATTGTTCCCAACCTAAGGTATGGCACCGAAACACCTACGTCAACAGCAAAGCCGGAATGACAATAACCCATTTGAGACTGAAAAAATCGATAAATCAAAGGGATTCCTACCGGTGATTCCGGGTGGATGGTATATCCGTCCC
Organism: Clostridia bacterium; assembly: GCA_045639455.1. Lineage (GTDB taxonomy): Bacteria > Bacillota > Clostridia > Christensenellales > Aristaeellaceae > JAZUDA01. The sequence goes on from JAZUDA010000167.1 coordinate 959, forward strand.
GATGATACGAAAACCAGTTTCAAACGGGTCATGAATGGAAGTGAGATTTCAATTATGGAAAACAAGACAAAAGAACAAAAAAGCATAATGAAAAGCTGAGAGAAAACAGATTGATAACATAAAGGAGCAAAATGACCAAAATCATTACGGAAAACAACATTCAGGAACGCTTGGAATCCATGGAAAACTGCATCAAAAACTTGACTGATATTTGCATGGAACAGGCAAAAGTGATAAAATCATTTTCGGAAGATTCTTTGACCGCGAACCTTGAAAACAGAAAAGGCAATACTGTTTCTCCTGTGGGAGAAATAAATATGAATCCGGAATTGTCCTCCGAGGAGGAAGACAATTTGAGCAAAAACAGAATCCGCAGACGCATCACGATCAACGGAACTCAGGTTTGGGTTACGGGGAATACGGAACAGGAATATGCTGAAAATCTGATGAAACTCATGACCCAAGGCTCGAAACCGGAACAGCCGAAGGCAACTCATGAGTTTAAGGCATACGCGGAGCGCTGGTTTCGGGTATTCTCAAAGCCGAACGTGGAGACGGTAACTGCGACGACCTATGAACGTCAGCTCCGACTGTACCTGTACCCTGCCTTTGAAGGAAAAAACATTGAGGATATCCACCCGAGTGATGTGCAGGAAATGCTGAATGGCATCAAAGGAGCGAAGGAAACGAAGATGAAAGCGCGTATGGTACTGAACCAGATTATGGAACAGGCGGTAGAGGAAGATATCATTACAAAAAATCCCGTCCTGTCAAAAGTCATCCGGATTACAGGCGCGGCTTCCAAGCCTACCGAACCGTACAGCGTGGAACAGATGCGGTATATTGTGGCGCACATTGACGATGTGAAGGAGCCCTTGGATCGGGCCTTCCTGGCATTGCTCGCGCTGCATCCGCTTCGTCTGGAGGAAGTACTCGGGTTGAAGCAGGAGGATATCGACCGTGAACACTTTGTCCTTCACATTCAGCGGGCGGTCACTCATCCCACTCGCAATATGCCGGAGATTAAGGCGACCAAGACGGATGCCAGCCGCCGGGATATCGAGCTGGTGAAGGAAATCGTACACTATCTGCCAACCGGCTCTTCTGGCGATTTCCTGCTTGGCGGAAAGACCCCATTGAGTTATACCCAGGTGAGGAGAATGTGTCGACGAATCGCAAGGGACATTGCGTTTTCAGAGAAAATCACGCCCATTCGCTTCCGGACAACGGTCCTGACCGATATCTACGATGAAACGAAGGACATCAAGAAGGCACAGGCCGCCGCTGGACATACCACCTCTGCGATGACGCTGAAGCATTACGTGCATGGCAGACAGACCCAAAGCAGCACGGCGACTCCAATTTCCAGACGCTACGGGCTGTCAGAAGAAGCGGCTGTGTGACAGCAAATGTGACAGACGGTTTTCAGGGTTTATAATAGGAACAGAAAAATGAAAAAACGGCTTCTTTGTGACACTTTATGTGACAAAAAGGCCGAAAAATATAATGAGGTCCTTACAAATGCAAGAAAGGGATGCGAAATATGCATTATTTTGGCATTTAAGCAACAAAAAACCTGCATTTCTGCAGGTTTTATGGAGCTGATGGCCAGATTCGAACTGGCGACCTCATCCTTACCAAGGATGCGCTCTACCGACTGAGCTACATCAGCAGGTGCCGCAACGGCAACATTGATATAATACACGATTCAAGCAAAAAATGCAAGCCCTTTTTTGAATTTTTTTTTATTTTCTTTTTCAGGACGGTTCTGCGCGGCGGATTGTCCAGAATGGGAAAAGAAAAAACATTCTGTCACGCGTCCCAGACGTGGGCCTCCGTTCATCATTCGCCAGGCTACCGGCGGCAACTGAAACGGTGGGAAAAGCTTATGGTGGGGATAGCAGTCCGATGATACTGCCTGAAAGAAGCAGGATTCGGGCTGCTTTTTTATTTGGAACGAACGGACAGAGGTACTATCTGACGACGGAGGGATTGGAAGCCCGGACTCCACGAAAACACCTCACTCACGGGCGAAAACAGGGGAAAAGATATCCACAAACAGCCACATCATCGGGACGGAAAATTCCCCAAAGAATGAATTGCGCGATTCTAAATTTTTTGTCATATTTTATAGGAAAAAAATAAACAAAACAGCACAAAAAAACACTGAAAATGTGAAAAACACAATAAATACGCAAGAATAAAAAGTAAAAATAAAATAAAAAACAATAAAAAGTGAAGGCATGCCGCAAAAAACGGACAAAAGCGGAAGATGTTTCACAAATATTACAGACAAGAGCAGCCGAAACTTTATTTCACTCATTGACGAAAAACAAAAAGTGGTAGATAATGGAGGAGAAGTGATATGAAGTGGAGTCCTGGTGGAGAGAAAGGGGGAGCAGCATGAGCAATTCCGCAGCCGTGAATCAGGATGCCCGTGAGCTGGAGCTGCTCCGGAGCCGTGCTTTTTCCGGCTCATACAGCCATTCGCTGGATGGCAAGGGTCGGCTTATCGTTCCCACCTCCTTCCGGGAGGCGCTGGGCAGCCGGCTCACCGTTGGACCATCCTTGGATTGTACGTGTGTGGCACTTTATCCGCAGGATGTATGGGATGAGCTGATTGCCCGTTTCCAGAAAATCAACCCGCTGAACAAGAAAGCCATGCAGTTTGTAAATACGTTCCGCAAGTTCAGCTTTACCTGCCAGGAAATTGATAGCCAGGGCCGCCTGCTTCTCCCCGCCAAGCTGAGGAAATATCTGCTGCCTGACGTTCGGGATGTGGAAGTCAGCGGCGGCCAGAACTGTGTACTGATTACGGCCGAGGAAAAGGCCGACAGCGAGAACGAGGCCTTCTTCCTGAACCCGGACACGGCGATTGCTGCCGCGGAGGTCGCGCTGGAAGAAGCGGAAAAGACGGAGTAAAGAATCGGAGGACACCATGAATCGCCGGAAAGAAAGCCCGAATATGTTTCAGGCTAAGTACGCCAAGGTAGGCACCGTTGTGAAAAACGATGATGTCCGCTTTGGCGTGGGTCGAGGCGTATTTCTCCCCGGCGCTAACTGGGATCCCGTTCAGGGCGTGCTGCCCGACCACACTCCCCGCTTTTACACATATGAGCAGGAGATTCGCCGTCAGAAGGAAGAAAGAAAGGCTAAACGAGAAATCAAGACCCGGAAATCCAGCGTGCCGCGGGGCATGGCGTGGCTGCTGTGCGTGGTATGGGCGCTGGTGTGCCTTGTGCTGCCCGGCACCGTGCTGATGGATATGGGACAGGACCGGCAGGAGTTGGCCCGTCTAAACCTGGATGTCAAGACCATTCGCTCCACCAATGAGGTGCTGCGTGCGGAACTGGCTGATGCGACCGATGATGTGAAGATCCGCTACGCCGCGGCGCAGAACCTGGGCATGATTCCCAGCGAGGCTGCGCAGGCCATCGGCATCAATGTGCCTGTTGTGCCGGAAACGAAGGCGTGGGAAAAGCCTGTGAAGCAAAACGGCGTGTACGCCCGAATTTATTCTGCACTGGACCGTCCGTAATCGGTTCCATTGTGTCTTCATTTATAAAGGAAGTGTTTCCATGAACCTTGCAGAAATGTTGCGGGAGAACCCCTATGTGGCTGAGACCCGCGGAGATATGTCTGTTGAAATTAAACAGGTGGTGGCCGACAGCCGGGACAAGAGCGAAAACGGCCTGTTTTTCTGTATTCCGGGCTCCCGACATGATGCCCACGACTTCGCGCCCATGGCGGTGGCCAACGGGTGCGTGGCGCTGATGGTGGATCATTTTCTGCCGATGGATGTGCCGCAGGTGCGGGTGACCAATGCCCGCGCAGCCATGAGCCGCTTTTGCGAGGCGTTTTACGGCAATCCTGCTGCGCAGATGAAGCTGCTGGCCATTACGGGCACAAAGGGAAAGACCACCACGTCCTTCTTTACCAAGGCCATTTTGGAAAAGGCCGGATATAAGACAGGCTTGATCGGAACCACGGGCAGCATGATTGGCGAGGAAAAAATCAAAGGCAACCTGACCACCCCGGATCCCATCGACCTGCAGCGGATTTTCCGCCGGATGGCCAATGAGGGCGTGGAAATGGTGGTTATGGAGGTTTCCGCCCACGCCATCGATATGTGCAGGCTGGACGGCCTGACGTTTGACGCGGCGTGCTATACCAACCTGAGCCAGGACCATCTGGATTATTTTGGCACAATGGATAATTATTTCCAGACAAAGAAACGGCTGTTCGTCCCGGAAACGGTGAAAAACTGTGCACTGAACGTGGACGATGACACCACCGCGAGAATTCTGGATGGCCTCAAGGTGCCTTGCATGACGTTCGGCATCTGCCGCAAGGCGGATTTGTTCGCACGGGATCTTGACATCACGGAGAACGGCGTGGATTTCGTATTTTCCCTGCGGAAAATGAACCCGATGCCCGTACATCTTCAGCTGACTGGCACCTTCAACGTGTATAACGCACTATCCGCCGCTTCGCTGGCGATGATTGTGGGGTGCACGCCGGAGCAGATTAAGGAGGGCCTGGAAAGCGTGACCAATGTGCCGGGCCGCGTGGAAATGCTGCGGACCCGCACCCCTTACAAGGTGATTCTGGACTATTCCCATTCCCCGGACGCGCTGGAGAACATCCTGAACACGGCAAGAGAATTTACCCGCGGCAGGCTGATTGTGCTCTTCGGCTGCGGCGGCGACCGGGATACGGGCAAGCGCCCCATGATGGGCGAAATTGCCGGTAGGCTGGCGGATTATAGCATCCTTACCTCCGACAACCCACGCAGTGAGGAACCGATGGCGATTCTTGCGGCAATTGAGGCCGGTATCCGCCCCACAGGCGGGAAGTATACGGTGATTGAAAACCGCAGGGAGGCTATCCGGCACGCGCTGAGCATCGGCGAAGAGGGCGACGTAATCATTCTGGCAGGCAAGGGTCACGAAACCTACCAGGAAATTATGGGCGTGAAGCGCAGCTTCGATGAAAAGGCGATTGTGCAGGAACTGTTGACCGAAATGTCGAAATAAAGTAAAATAGGGCTGCAGGATTGCATCCGGCAGCCTGTTTTATTGAAACTGAAGGAGCAAAAACATATGACAGAGATTTTTAGTGCGGGCTTTGGCCTGCGGATGGTTCTGGCGTTGGTGCTTTCCATGGTGCTTGTACTGATTTTCGGGCACCGCGTAATCGAGGCGCTGCGGAAGCTGAAGTTCGGCCAAACCATCTATGACCTGGGGCCGGAGGCCCATAAGGCCAAGCAGGGCACGCCTACCATGGGTGGTGTACTGTTTATCGCCGCGGCCCTGATTGTGTCCCTCCTGTGCCATACGGGGAACTGGTTCGGCGGCTGGGATATGATGCTTGGCGCGCTGGCGGTCAGCATCCTGACCATGGCGGTGGGCATGGTGGACGACTATATCAAGGTGGCGAAGAAGCGCTCCCTGGGCCTGACCCCGATTCAAAAAATCATCGGGCAGACGGTGGTGGCGCTGGGCTTCTCCCTGTGGTGCTATTTCAACCCGGAAGTGGGCAGCAAGATTGTGATTCCCTTCTGCGGCGCGGAGTGGGACCTGGGTATATTTTACATTCCGCTGATGACTCTGACTGTGATTTTCATGACCAACAGCGCTAATCTGCAGGACGGAGAAGACGGTCTGCTGTCCTCCGTGACCGCGGCGGGGACCCCGGTATGGGGCGCCGTGGCAGTGCTGATGGCGCTGGCGGGCGGCGCGTTGAGCGGCGCACAAGCGGAAAACCTGGTGATTTTCGCCATGGCGGTTACCGGCGGCGTGGTGGGCTTCCTGTGGTTCAACTTCAACCCCGCAAAGGTTTTCATGGGCGATATGGGCTCCATGTTCATCGGCGGTGCCACGGTGGCACTTGCCATGCTGACCCGTCAGCCTTTCCTGCTACTTCTGATTTCCTTTACCATGGTGGCGTCCTCCGCGTCTGTCATGATTCAGGTTACGTATTTCAAGCTGACTCACGGCAAGCGCATTTTTAAGATGTCACCCATCCATCATCATTTTGAACTGTCCGGCATGAAGGAGCCTCAAATTTGCGCTATGTATACGGCTGTTACGCTGATCCTCAGCCTGATTGCTGTGGCGGGCGTACTGGTGCTGCTGTAATATCCGAAAGGAAGGGAACAAAGATGGATTACCGTAATCTTCCTGTGCTGGTTGTGGGCATGGCGCGCTCCGGCGTGGCGGCCGCGGCGCTTCTTGCCCACGCGGGCGCGATTCCTTATATCAACGACCGGAAAACCGCTTCCGAGCTGGGAGACGCGCTGAAGGAACTGCCCGAAGGCTTTGTGGATTGCCTGGGACAGGATCCTGTCTCTTTACTTGACCGGGTGAAGCTGGTTGTCATCAGCCCTGCCGTACCTGTGACCGCGCCTGTGGTGAAGGCAGCGAAGGCGGCAGGCATTCCGGTAATCGCAGAAATTGAACTGGCCTACACGCTGTGCCGCGGCGCCATGTGCGCTGTGACCGGCACCAACGGCAAGACTACTACCGTATCTTTGCTGGGCGAAATCTACCGCAACGCGGGCTTCGCCTCTCATGTGGTGGGCAATATCGGCTATCCCTATTCCTGGGCAGCGATTGAAGCAGGGGACCGGGACAAAACCACGGTGGAGGTGTCCTCCTTCCAGCTGGAGACAATTGATACCTTCCATCCCCATGCTGCGGCGCTGCTGAATATTACCGAGGATCACCTGAACCGTCACGGTACGATGGAGGAGTATATCCGCCTGAAGCGCCGCGTCTTTGAAAACATGGACAGCAATGACGTTGCGGTGCTGAATTATGACGATGAAACCGTCCGTGCCACTGTTCCTCCCTGCCCCGTTGCCTATTTCTCGCGCAAGGAGCGGCTGGAGGAGGGCGCCTGGGTGAAGGACGGCATCATTACCGTCAGCCACGCGGGGACGGATACCCCGGTATGCCCCGCGAGCGAGGTGTTTATCCCCGGCCCGCACAATCTGGAGAACGCCCTGGCCGCCACGATGGTGGCGACTGCCATGGGCATTACGCCGGAAGTGATTGCCCGTACCCTGCGTACCTTCCGGGGCGTGGAGCATCGGATTGAAACTGTGGAAACCATCGACGGTGTTACCTATATCAACGACAGTAAGGCCACCAATGTGGATTCCACGGTGAAGGCGGTAGAAACCATGACCCGCCCCACTGCCATTATTCTGGGTGGCTATGACAAGCATTGTGATTTTGCGCCGCTGGCCCGGTGCATCAAGGCTCATCCGCAGATTGCGCTGTGCATCGTGATGGGCGATACTGCGAATCAGATCGAGAAGGCGCTGCGGGATGAGGAAATTATTCCCGTCCATGCGACAGATATGG
>JAZUDA010000168.1:0-2922 GCA_045639455.1 Clostridia bacterium
CGCAACGATCGCGAAGACCACAATCATAATGATTATTGTTTTATGGGTATTGCCCGGGTTGCCTTTCTTCACGGTATCACCTCGTCCAATATTGGAGTATTCGGGAAATGACTGAAGGATTAGTCGTGCAGTTTTCTGTCAACGGATGTGATGGCGGCGTTGCAATCCGCGTCCAGGCCCGCGGCGGCTTCTTCTGGCGTTTCCGCTCCGGTCAGCAGCGCGTTGATATGCGGCCAGAAGGCGGCACGTACACCAGCCCAGTTGGGGTTGTTGGCAGTGAAATCCACAGAATATGCTTCGTTGGCCAGGAACTGGCGAGACATATTGATTTTATCGCCGTAGCGCTCCGCCACGCTCTTGGAACAGGGGATACCGGCGGTGGCATAATCCATCAGTTCAGGCGTTTCATAAATGAACTTCACGAAATCCTTGACGACTTCCACCTTTTTCTTGTCACCGTTGTCAAAAGCCATGAAGCCGGTAACCCAGTTGCTGTTGACACCCGTATCGTTGGCACCGGGGAAATTGACAAAGCCCAGATCCATGGATTCAGCATACGTGGCCAGACCGGTATTATAGACGTAGATCGCCAGCTGACCATTGGGGAACATTTCACCACAGTCCGCGATCTCAATATTTTCGCAGGAAGGCGGATAATATCCCTTGTCATAGTTGTCCTTGATCCACTGCAGGGCGGCGATGCCTTCCGGCGTATTCAGGTGGAACAGCCCCTTGTCATCAAAAAAGCTGCTGCCCTTGCAACGAAGCTGGACCATGGTATGTGTATCACCCTGATTGTTCTTGGCGTACATCATCATGGGATAGACACCCTCCGGCAACTTTTCAGCAAGCGTGGAAAGGATCTTTTCCCATTCATCCGCCGTCCAGTTGTGGATTTCCTTGTCATCATAACAATATTCATCCAGGCCGCAGGCCCTGAACAGATCCTTGTTGAAGGAAATGATATTTTGCAGCGCGTAGAGGGGCATCAGATAGGTCTTGCCATTATAACCCTTGGACTGGGCCCAGGTACTTTCGCTGAAGTCTGCACGAATAGCATCGGTGATGATATCATCAAAAGGAATGGCATAACCATCATAGATATACCCGGAGATTGCAAAATACCCGCCGAACATCAGGTCCGCACCGTTGGCTTTGCCGTAGCAATCCACGATATTGGCTTGGTAATCCGTCTGCTCAAAGATCTGAACATCAGCGGATACATCGTATTTATCATATTTCGCCTTGAACATATCAAAGGCTTTCTTCAGAAAATAGCCGGTATCCGTGCAGTCCGGGTCATTAACTGCGGGCATCGTCAGAACAGGAAGTTTGATTGTCAGGTTTACCTTTTCCTTTTGTCCGCAGCCTGACAACAGGCAGCAAGCAAGTACCAGGACCGCCACCAACGCAATGATCTTTTTCATCGGGATACCCTCCATTTACATGAAATATGGCTAATAACATAAAAAACGTATGACGGACCTGCTCAGGCCAGCCATACGCTTTCTATTTCAAAAAATAGTATGAAAAAAGGGCAGACTTAGTCTGTCTGTCTGTCTGTCTGTCTGTCTGTCTGTCTGTCTGTCTGTCTGTCTGTCTGTCTGTCTGTCTGTCTGTCTGTCTGTCTGAGTTTACGCAGAAGAGACATGACTGTCAACCCCTTATTGCGAAAATAGGGATAAATAAGCCTAACCAAAGTGATTATAGCACAAAAAACCTTACGTTTCAATAATCTAAAGCATTAAATCAGTGTTCTAAAGATGTACAAAAGACGGTAAGTCAACTTGACGGAATGATGTTTGATTTATAACCGCTTTTTTGATGCGAATGATGAATATATCGACCAAATCAAAAACGACGGAAAAACTTTGCCGTGAAGCATCTGCTCAGCCAACTGCTTCATCATCAGTTCCATTCGCATATCAGCGGCAGAATCGATTTCATATTCGTGAATCCTTTCTGCTTTGTCATCATCCAGAGCATGCCTGCCTGTTGTCATCCGTAGCCCTGGGCTGCTGTGGGTAAGCAGCAGGTAGGCATCAAATCCGGTCCAGAAACGACAGAAAGTCCAGCAAAATCGGCATTCCTGGGAATAGGCTCAGTTACGCAAGCGGGAATTGTTAAGGAACCTTGGGCATAAATGTTTCCATCGACCGGCCATCTGATCATCTGTAGCGCAAAAATTTACAAGTTCTATCTATTAGCTTTTCAAGGTGCCCAGGTGTGAGAAGTTGATGTTATTCCTTTACAATCCGAACAAATTGGTTTATAATTTTTCAGCACGGATCAATGATCATATGGATTCGTGACCGGTTGAACCCTTGTCAGCGGAGTGGCCCTTCAATGTGCCAGCTTCGCGCGGCGCGGACTGCGGGACCTTTTGTTTTTCTGGATTGACGAAGGATGGTACGTTCTGATGATGAAAAAGCCCAATCAGAATCAAAATGAAAGCAGCAGACTGAGCAAGGATTTCACTCTCCCCGGCATGCTCGCTTTTTCAATCCCAATCATGATCGGCATGCTTGCAGCAGCGATTTATTCCGTCGTCGACGGGTACTTTATCAATCTCTATGCCGGAGAAGTTGCCATGTCCGCGATCAACCTGTTTTATCCGGTACTGAGTATTCTGATCGCGACCGGCATCATGCTCGGCACGGGTGGAAACGCGATCATGGTAAGGGAAATCGGCGCGGGTAATCCGCAGAAAGCCGACCGGGTATTCTCGCAAATCATTGAGGCCGCAATCGGATTCAGTCTTCTGTTTGAGTTGATCGCGCTTATCTTCAAGGAACCGATCCTTCGGCTGCTCGGCGCGACTGAAATAAGCAGACCATTTCTGAATGATTATTATTTCCCGCTGATTCTCAGCAGTCCTGCTGTATTGCTGCAGGTTATCATGGGGTTTTTCCTTGTCAGCGA
>JAZUDA010000169.1:0-1669 GCA_045639455.1 Clostridia bacterium
CGCCGGCGGGCATCTGTGTGCATCTGCCGGTACGCTGTGGCAGCAGCCTGATATCTGGAAGGATTATTTGCCGGCCAAGCCTGTGGAATACCGTCCGGATAAGATGGTTCTGTGTTATCCGGTCATCAGCTCTGCCCCCGATTGCATCCATATGGGTACGTACAAGAACTTGACCCATAGCCATATGGAAGACGAAAGCCTGATGCGGCTAAACAGCCTTGATCTCCAGGTAACGGATCAAACACCGCCCGCGTTCCTGTGGCACACCTTTGAAGATGAATCAGTTCCCGTGAAAAACTCCCTTTTGTTTGCTGAGTCGGAGGAACGGGCGGGTAATATTGTGGAGCTGCATATCTATCCCCACGGATATCACGGCCTTGCCACGGGGGATTATACCGTCAAGCCGGACTTTGCCTTTGATGTTCCACATACGATTCATGACTGGATGCATCAGGCTGTTCGGTTCATTTTTGACGAAAATCTTTCAAATAGAAAACAATAATCGGCAATTTGCGTCTATCACTTGCATTTCAATGTGAAGTGTGAGAAAATAAATAGGCACAAGATTATCCATTGGAAAAACCGGAGGAAGTATCATGTTGAAGATCGGTCAGTTTTCCGATACTTTTTTACCCGTCGTTGACGGCGTAGGGCGTGTAGCGGTCGCCTATGCCGAAGGCCTCTGCCGTCTCGGACAGCAGGTAAGTGTTGTTACCCCAATTTATAATACGGGCTATCGCGGCGGCCTCCCTTATGAAATTTTGGACTTCATCGGCTTTTCCGTACCCGGAACGCCTCAGTACCGTACCGGAGAGGCGATTATGGACTCCCACTACAGGCAACGCATTGACGTGACGGAGCTGGATATCTGCCATGCCCATACGCCTTTTATGGCTGGGACTGAGGCGCTGCGGCTTTGTGCGTCAAGGAATCTGCCGCTTGTCGGAACTTTTCATTCCAAATATTATGACGATTTCCTGAAGACAACCAAGTCCAAGCAGTTGGCAAAAATCGGCACGAAGTTTGTAGTTGATTTTTACAACCGGTGCGATGAAGTATGGGCTGTTAACGAAAACACCGCCGATGTACTTCGCAGCTATGGCTTTGATGGGGAAATCACGGTGATGGTGAACGGCGTGAATGCCGCCGTACTTAAGCCCGATATGCTTCAATCCGTCAACGAGCAGTTTGGTTTGGTCAATGAACCTGTGCTGTTGTTTGTCGGCCAGATGAACTGGAAGAAGAATATCCGCACGGTTCTGGAGGCCTGCGCGCTGCTGAAGAAATTGGGACGTCATTTTACGCTGATTCTTGCCGGGCAAGGCCCCGATGCTGAAGCAATCAAGAATATGGTTTCGATGCTTAATCTTGAGGATAATACCCGATTTGCCGGTCACATTACGAATTCCGATCTTCTCAGTGCCCTTTATGCCCGCGCCAGCCTGTTCGTTTTCCCATCTCTGTATGACAATGCTCCGCTTGTTGTGCGTGAAGCCGCTGTCATGGGAACGCCCTCTGTGATGGTACGCGGCAGTACCGCGGCCGATATTATCCGTGAAAACGAAACCGGCTTCCTGTGTGAAGACAGCGCGGAAGATTTGTCACATGTAATCGACCACGTTCTCCGCAATGAAGAGCTTCTTTCTCTGGTCGGATGCAACGCGAAAGA
>JAZUDA010000170.1:0-4590 GCA_045639455.1 Clostridia bacterium
CACTTTTTAAAAATTTACTTTTATAAACAAAAAAGCACCGCAGAAATCTATCTGCGATGCCTTGAAAAAATAGTAAACCGTTATCTTTTCAGGAGATATGCGGCAGCTTCATCCATTGCCTGCTCCATACCGGTCTTCGACACCTTGTTGAAACGCCATTGGCAATTATTAATGTTTAATATATCGTGATTTGCATTGGAAATGAAATATTGTATGTGATATAATCTGTGTGGAGGTGATTCCGTACCATGAAAACTGTACTGCAAAATATCGGCGGTGACCCCAGGCTCCGAACCAGTGCCGCGAGGATCAAAGCACTCCGTGAAGACCGCGGCTGGTCCGCGTCTACGCTGGCAAAGAAGGCCGGTGTTAACCGCTCACAAATCGTCAGACTGGAAAACGGAGAAAGCGCCGGCATCAGTTCTGACCTGCTGATCCGGCTGAGTCTTTCCCTGGGCGTTTCCGCGGACTATATACTCTGTCTGACGAATATCGAAAACAGAGGCACCATTCCCTTTGAAAAGATGGGCTTCCCCGAAGAGGATGTGCGGCTGATTCTATCCGATTCCGCTGTCCGTGAAACGGTTCATCTGCTGCTGTGTCAGAAGCAATTTTCATCCTTCTGCCATGATGTCAGCCTGTATGTTCATCCATACATGGCAGAAAGTTATGCTGGGCGAAACGCCCTGCTGGGCTATGGTTCAAAGCAGCTGCAGGCTTATGCCGCCGCGCACCCGGAAAAACAGAAACAAGTACAACAGGACACGTGGCGGATTGAGGCTGAAAAATACACGGAAGACGATGTATACCAAAGCAGGATTGAGCATCAATTCCGCGAACTACTCAGCGGCATGAAAGAGACAAAACAAAAAGAAACCCCTCTCACGCAGAGAGGGGCGAAGGTCAGCGATATTCTTTCTGTGATGACAACAGATCTGCCAGAGCATCCTACACCGGAGGACATGGCAGAACGAGTCATGGCAGCAGTGGAAAGCAAATACACCTTCCCGCCCGCAATCCGCAATGCCATTTTCCTGTTTGTGCGGTTCCTGTTCCGGGTACTGGGCGGGAAAAAGTTCAACCACTCGGCAAAGGTCTTTGAGGCTTATCAGGATTTTGAGAAAACGATGGAAAAAGACGGTGAATGACTAAATGCCATGCTGTTCCATGGGATATCATGTTGTCTGTCCCAATATCGAGACTGAGCATCTACATGGCGGACAATGTATACCAAATCGGGATTGAGCGTCATTTTCAAGAATTACTGAAGAGGCCAAACAAAAAAGAGCGCCCCCTCACGCAGAAATGGGTAAATCAAAACAATAATTCGTCAGTTCCTTCATTATTCTGACCTACCAGATTCCAAAAACAAAAAAACTGCACGGCAGTTTTGCCTGTGCAGCCTGTATTTTTAATTCACGTTAGAGGTCGTTCACATTTAATAGATAGTCTCAATTTGATACTATCAGGCTATAATCTTGCAGTCTTTTTTGCCATTCGAAAGATGAAACAAACTGCAAATGCTATAGCCATCATACCAAACCATGAAGCAACCGTTACCGTCCATCCATACCGGTCTGATATCACTCCAATCAAACCGCTGGCCAAAGCAGACCCTCCATATGCTATGGCATTTAAACTGCCTGATACCGTTGCAGCTCGATTGTACTGTTCGAATTGAAGCGGCAGGAGATTAATCAGTAACACATTGACTGCCATCATGAAGCTGGTGATTAACGCAAAGCAGATAACCGTCGGAATAAGCAAACTCTGTGCTCCCGCAAGCATGATTCCAAGGGTTACGAAAGCAATTGCGAAGAATACTGAAGCAGCAGTCAAGGCATTATGATTTGTCTTTTCATAGACATACTTTGCCATATATGCTCCGGCCAAATTGAACAGCGGGAGCAGCATACTCAGCAGGGATGAAAAAGCAGGCGTTTGATTATGTACTTCGCAAAGGTAGGCAGGAACCCATGCGGTCACACCATCCTTGATGACTCCGTGTAAAACAACCGGAAGGACGGCAACAAGCAAGCAGGGAATCATTATCAGCTTGCCAATCGGCAGTTGACCATCTCGTTCCGTGGTTGTGACAGCACTGTTTTCGTCAGGTACAACAGCACAAGTTTCCATCTGCGGAAATACCAGATACCAGACAATACCCATGCCCGCCAAAACTACACCTGGCAACACAAAGGACCAAGACCAGTTCAGCCACTTCAGGATTGCCGCATTTGCCGCGTAGGAAAGCAAAGTACCGGCCGACATGGATGAAGCGATATCAATACTGCACCGAATCTTGTCCTTTGCAGTCATGTACCGCACCATAGCAACTACCATGCTGGGCCACAAGGTCGACATAAACAGGCCATCGGCAAAGCGGAGGATTGCCATAATTGGAAATGATCTGGCAAAAGCAAACAGTATGTTTGCCAACCCGCCGCCAATTGCACCTACTGCGACCATGATGCGCGGTGAGACCTTATCTGCCAGTATTCCGTTAAGTAACTGTCCCCCTGCATAGGCAATCAGGAAGCATGTCTGCACCCAACCAGCCTGAGTCTTATCTATGACGTTGCCAATCAGCTCACCCATGACTGCCGTATAATTCAGCCGTCCCAGGTAAGAACAGAAATATACGATCCAAATTAAGGTAAAAAGGATTCGATAGCCCTTTCGGTTTAGTCGCATTGTAGCATTCCTTCTTGCTGTATGTTCCTTAATCAACCGCAATATACTTTTTCATCAAATCCGTCACATCATCGGAAATCATATCCAGACGGGCTTTTGCCTTTTCTTCGCCCACCGCATACCACCGCATATACTCGCCCTCAATGGCGCATAACCTGTCGTGCAGCGGGAAGTAACAATTCATCAGAAAGCAGGCGTACTTCTGCAACCGCAGGGAACCTACCAGACGGAATTCCTTACTGATAGTGTCCACCGCAAGAGAATACTGTTCCTTGATGGCCCCCGTCAGCCCTTCCTTGGTGTTTTCCGGCGCAAAGACGATGGTGGAACAAATGAACCCACCGATATTATGTTCCGTGGAGCCGTGTGTATCCGTACTGCCAACGATGGGGAAATTTGTGCCCTTGGCAACTTCCTCATAATAGCGGATAGTATGGAAACCATTATGCTCATAGTAACGCTCGCCGCCCAGTACCTCCAGGGCATCAAAGGGATGATTGTCCAGCATCACAGAAAGGAATTTTTCCGGAATCTGATATGCCCATTTCCTCCGCCAATAGGGGTGGCAGAACACACTCATGCCGCCTGCTTCCCGAATATGGTCAAACGCCCAAACGCAGGCCGCGTAGCTGGTGTTGGGGGTTTCCGCACCGAACCAGTCCGCTTTGGCGATATCCTTTACCTGTTTCTCGTACTCTTCACGGGACAGCACAGGCGGGCAATTGCCGTTCAGGGAACGGAACGCAGGGTCATCGCCGCGCTCGGCCTGGTTGCGGTTTCCGTCAATCAGGGCATTGATGCTGTAACGGCCGCCCACATTGATGATGTGGATGTCTGTCAATGGCAGTTGTACTTCCTCACCTGGCAGAATGGTAAAGCTGGGTGCAACTCCTTCAAATGCCTTACGGGCTTCCAGAGAAGGATAGTACCTGCGATGGTCAGAAATAATCATGAAGTCATAGCCGAAGCCACGGTAATTGGCACAGACCATAGCGGGGTCTTCTTTGCCGTCCGACCGGCAGGTATGCACATGCAAATCACCACGGAAGGGATACCGTCCCTTCATATCTTCCGCCAACGCATAAACGCTTTCCCTCATGACCGGTTTTTCATCCTCCAGCGTGCCGCGGAACAGAGAGAGAAAGTACTCTTCCTCATGTGGAAAGACGTAGGTGAAACGGATACAGTTATCCTCATCGGCCTGCACTGGCAGGATGCTGCGGCATTCCCACTCCGGGTACAGGGCAGGATCACCCTCTTCAACGCCGGTAATAACCAGCGTATAGTTTTCTCTGGCGATGATCCCCGCATGAATTCCCAGGGGCTTGATGGTGATAGTATTTTCCTTTCCCGCCAGGATGACTTTAGGGAATACATCATAGTTATACAGTTCCTGTTTCACTGCCATATTCCTCCTTTCATCCGATTATCCTTTGACAGCTCCGACCATAATTCCCTTAATCAGATAACGCTGCATAAAGGGATACACACACATGATCGGGATGACGGACATCATCGTAACGGTCATCTTGATGCCTCTTGGTGTAATCATTTTTTCAATTATTGCAGCGGAAACCTCCTGCTCCTCCATTTCTCTTATCAGCTTCTCTGTCCTGTTAAGGTAATTATAAAGGAGTAATTGCAACGTGGTCAGATTTTCGTTGCCGGCATTATACAGCTGATTATCAAACCAACTATTCCATTGGGAATTGGTTGCGTATATGGCAATCGTTGCGGCAATGGGCAGAGAAAGCGGCAGAATGATATTGAAAAAAATACGAACAGTATTGGCACCGTCAATCTTGGCGCTCTCTTCCATTTCCCTCGGAAGCTGCTCAACATAGGTCTTAATCAGAATAACGTCATATGCGCTAACCAGGCTCGGAACGATGTACA
>JAZUDA010000171.1:0-5321 GCA_045639455.1 Clostridia bacterium
ATCAGTGTGCTGGATTATGTGCTGGATGATATCAGCGCCGTGCTGGTGATGACCGTAAATCCCGGGTTCGCGGGTCAGAAGCTGGTTCCCCAGACGCTGAAAAAGATTACCGACCTGAAGAAGTACCTGAAGGAGCGTGGCCGTGAGGATGTGGAAATCGAAGTGGACGGCAATGTGAACTTCCCCAATGCCCGGCTGATGAGCGATGCCGGCGCGGATATTTTCGTTGCAGGCACCTCTTCCATTTTCACTGATGTACGCCCCATGGCGGAAAGCATCGCAATGCTACGCGAAGCAATCAAGTAAGGAGGACAATACGATGTCTGAATACGTTGCGTCCCTGTGCCGTTTTCTTGATAACAGCCCCAGCCCCTTCCACGCGGTGGAAAACATCAAGATTCGCCTGACGGAAGCCGGGTATACGGAACTGAAGGAGTCCGTCCGCTGGGAACTGAAGGCCGGCGGCAAGTATTTCGTGACCCGCAACCGCTCCTCCGTAGTGGCGTTCGCGGTGCCGGAAAAGGGCTTCGCCCCCTTCCGCATTGTGTCCAGCCACAGTGATTCTCCTGTGTTCAAGGTAAAGCAGGAAATGGAGAAGGGCGCCTGTGGTCATTACACCATGCTGAACACCGAAAAGTACGGCGGCTTGATTATGTCTACCTGGCTGGACCGTCCCCTGACCGTGGCCGGGCGTCTGCTGGTCAAGACCGACAAGGGAATTCGCACTCAGTTGGTTTATGTGGACCGGGACCTGATGGTGATTCCCAACCTGGCCATCCATATGAACCGGGAAGCCAATGACGGCTTCAAGATGAATCTGCAGACCGACATGCTGCCTCTCTTCGGCGAGGAGAACGCGGACTTCCTGTCTGTTGTGGCGGATGCCGCAGGTGTGAATAAAGAGGACATTGCGGGCCATGACCTGTTCCTGTGTCCCCGTGCCCACGCCACCACCATCGGCGCGAAGAACGAGTATATACTCTCCGCCCGGCTGGATGACCTGGAATGCGCCTTCTCCTCTCTGGAAGCGCTGCTGGCCGCCAAGGCGGAGGGCTGCATCCCCGTAATGGCGGTGTTTGACAACGAGGAAGTGGGCAGCGGCACCAAGCAGGGCGCGCTTTCCACCTTCCTGTTCGATGTCCTGACCCGTACCGCCACTGCCCTGGGCGCTGACCGGGAGGATTACCTGACGGCCATCGCGTCCACATTTATGCTTTCCGCTGATAACGCGCACGCCGTGCATCCCAACCATCCCGAAAAAGCGGATCCCACTCACCAGCCCTTCATGAACAAAGGCATTGTGGTGAAGTTCAACGCGAACCAGAAATACACCACCGATGGCGTTTCCTGCGCGGTATTTACCTCTATCTGCGCCAACGCGGGCGTACCGGTGCAGTTCTTCCATAACCGTTCCGATATGGCCGGCGGCTCCACTCTGGGCAACCTGGCCAATACCCATACTTCCATGAATACTGTAGATATCGGTCTGCCGCAGCTGGCCATGCATTCCTGCTGCGAGACGGCCGGTGTACAGGATCTGGACTATATGGTGAACGGCATGAAGGCATTCTACGAGGCGGATATCCGTGCCAACGCGGACGGCGCCTACGACGTGAAGTAAGAGGAAAAACAATGGATATTCAGACGATTCTCTCCGCCTGCGATCATACGCTGCTTTCTCCCACCGCTACCTGGGCGGAAATCCGGAGCGTGTGCGATGACGGCATGCGGTATCACACGGCCTCGGTCTGCATTCCTGCCTCCTTTGTCAGACAGGCAAAGGAGTATGTGGGCAACCATCTGCCCATCTGCACGGTTATCGGCTTCCCGAACGGCTACGATACCACCGCCGCCAAGTGTTTTATGGCCTCGGACGCGGTGGAAAACGGCGCGGATGAAGTGGACATGGTGGTGAACCTGGGCTGGGTGAAGGAAGGACGGCTGGAGGAACAGCTGCGGGAAATCAACGCGGTCAAGGCCGCCTGCAAAGGCCGGGTGCTGAAGGTGATTATCGAAACCTGTCTGCTGACCGAGGAGGAGAAAATAGCCATGTGCCGGGTCGTCAGCGAGTCTGACGCGGACTACATCAAGACGAGCACCGGCTTTTCCTCCGGCGGGGCAACGCGGGAGGACGTGGCGCTGTTTGCGGCGCACATGACCAACGGAAAGAAAATCAAGGCTGCCGGAGGCATTGCTTCTATCGGCGATGCGGAGGATTTTCTCTCGTTGGGCGCTGATCGTTTGGGTACCAGCCGGATTGTCAAAATCGTGAAAAAGGAAAGCCTGCCGGGTAAATGAAAAATAGGAGGAACAAACCGATGATTCGTTATCTTCTGCCGAAAGAAGGCAAGTTCTACAAGGCCAACCTGCACTGCCATTCCGTTCTGTCCGACGGTAAAAAGACCCCGGAACAGCTGAAGGAAATGTACAAGAACCACGGCTACTCCGTGCTGGCTATTACCGACCATGAGTTCATGGTGGATCACACCGATATGACAGAACCGGATTTCCTGATGCTGAACGGCTATGAGGCGTATGTGAAGGAGCAGACCGATCCCACCCGTATGGGCCGCTATATGAAGACCGCCCATATCAACTTCATCGCAAAGGATCCCACCGTCCGGAAGCATATCATGGTGGACGCCGCTTATCAGAAGTACTCCGTCAGAACCATGAAGGTGGAGGATCTGCCACGGGTCGGCGATATCACCGTCCGTCAGTATACCCCCGGCGATATCAACCGCATGGTTCGCCAGGCCAATGAGAACGGCTACTTTGCCTTCTACAACCATCCCGTATGGTCTCGCGAGAACCGTCCCGTGGTGCTGCAGTATGAAGGCTTCATCGGCGCCGAGGTGTATAACCACGGCGTATACAACACCGAAGGCTACTCCGGCGATGACGGTAAGGCATATGACGATTTCCTGCAGGCTGGCAGACGGATGTATCCCTTCTGCAACGATGATAACCACAACAAGTTCCCGGATGACAGCCCTCTGTGCGACTCCTTCGGCGGCTTCAACATGATCAAGGCTGAAAAGCTGGACTACGCTACCATCGTGGACGCCATTCTGAAGGGCGATTTCTATTGCTCCTATGGTCCCACGATAGACGAACTGTACATGGAGGACGATACCGTTCACATCACGTTCCCCGAAGCACGTGAAGTGTTCCTGGTTACCGAGGGCCGTGCTTCCGCCCCCGGACGCTCCCCCCATGTTGTGGCGAAGAAGGGCGAAAGCCTGACCGAGGCTTCCTTCCAAATCCTGCCCGAGGACCGGTATTTCCGTCTGGAAGTGGTGGATCACGAAGGACATAAGGCCTTTACCCGCGCCTTCTTCCTGGAAGATCTGAAATAATCAAAATTGGTCACAAAATGACGCAGTAAGGTCTCTTACTGCGTTTTTTTCGTCTTGACGGTACAACTGGAAAAGACTACAATACAGAATGGAATATTATGATAGGGAAGGGGCGATATCATGATTCTTGCGGAATTCCGCAGCGATTATCCTATGCTGTCCCAGGCGCTGGCCTTAATGGGAAAAGAACTTCCTTTTGAGGAAAAGCAGGGCGGGTTCCCGATTCGGATTCAGTCAGGTGACGGTCTGCAGGTGGTAAAGACCGCCGGTGCAGCAACGATTATCTACAAGCGTCCCGTGGAGATTTTCCGCGGGCTGTCCCTGCTGGCGGCTCAGTTTGAAAACGAAAACTACAGCATTTGCCAGCACGCGGATTTCGACAGCAACGGCATCATGTTTGACTGCAGCCGCAACGGTGTGCTGTCCTTGGACAGTGTGCGTTTCTTCCTGCGGAAGCTGGCGCTGCTGGGCCTTCCCATGATGATGCTGTATACCGAGGACACCTACGAGGTTCCCGGGCAGCCCTACTTCGGCTATGGCCGGGGGCGCTTCTCCGGGGAGGAACTGAAGGCAATCGACGATTATGCCTATACCCTGGGCATTGAGGTGATTCCCTGCATCCAGTGCCTGGCGCACCTGTCTGCCTTCCTCCGGTGGAAGTGTACGGATCATCTGCGGGATGATGGCAGCATCCTTCTGGTGGACGGGGACGAAACCTATCAGTTTATCGAGCAAATGCTGCGTGCGGCATCAGAGCCTTTCCGTACGAAGCGGATTCATATCGGTATGGATGAGGCATGGGGGCTTGGCGACGGCAATTTCCGTAAGAAATTCGGCACCGTGCCCCGCAGCGAAATCATGGCAAGGCACCTGAAGAAGGTTTCTGCCGCGGTGGAAAAGCTTGGACTTCGCGCCATGATGTGGAGCGATATGTACTTCCGCGCACTGAACAATAACAAGTATGATATTGAGGGCATCACCATGCCGCAAAGTGTGATTGATGCCGCTCCCGACTCAATTGACCTGGTGTATTGGGATTACTATACCGAGGATCAGGCACATTTTGACCGGATGATGGCGGCGCATCAGCGCTTTGCTGCCGATACCGTCTTTGCCGGCGGCATCTGGACATGGTACGGCCCCGCCCCTATGGTGCAAAAAACGGTGAACACTACCAGGCTGGCGCTGGAAACTTGCAAAAGGAACGGCATCAGGCAGGTGTTCGCCACGGCCTGGGGCGATGACGGCGCGGAATGCAGCCCGCTGACCACGCTGTTCGGTCTGGCGATTTTTGCCCAGATTGACTACGGAACAGGCTACGATGAAGCCGCCTCCAAGGATGAATTCTCCCGCGTTACCGGTCTGCCTGCTGAAACGTTCTGGAATCTGGAGAAGTTTTCCTCCATTCCCGGCGTTTTCACCTCCAGTCCTCGCTCTCCATTCGGCACGACAAAGCCGCTGCTGTATGAGGACCCGCTGATGCCTTTGTTCGAGAAGGATTTTGAAGGGATTGATATTTGCGCGGCCTATGCTCCTTTGGAAAAGGAATACGCGGAGTATGCCGCGAAGTATCCGGAATACGAAAAACTGTTCCGCTTCTACAGCCTTCTGGCCCATACGCTGGTGCTGAAGGGTCAGTGGCGGAAACAGGCACCCAAGGCCGTTCGGACGGGTGACCGCCCCGCCGCAGCAAAGCTTGTACCTTTGGCATTTGAATGCAAGGCCGCGCTGGCGGAACTGAAGGATGCCTGGTATGAGCTTTGGATGAGCGTGGAAAAGCCCTTTGGCTTCGATGTCATTGACTTGCGTGTGTCCGGCGAAATGGGCCGCTTTGATACGGCAGCCAAACGGATGCAACTCTTCGCCGAAGGCAAACTGGCGGATATTGAGGAACTTTCCTGTGAGAAGCTGCCCTATTTGAAGGAGTGCAATGGCTTCGCACAGGACAGCCGCTGGTATATG
>JAZUDA010000172.1:0-2584 GCA_045639455.1 Clostridia bacterium
GATTGAGGATGAGATTGAAGCCATCGAGCTGCCTCATATGAAGTATGTCCGCCACGTGGAGGAAAATAAGGATGCGGCAGCGACTCCCGCCCCCGCGGCATCCACCAATGAAGACGGGGCATATAAATTGACCATGGACAAGTCCGAAAAACTGTAATGCGCCGATATCAGATGCCCTCCCCCACGGGAGGGCGTTTTTATCGGAGATGCGGTGCAATACGGCGATAACGGGAAAGGGAATCGGGAAGTATGCGGAAATATCGTTTCGCGAAATTGGGTTGCTACGCGGGAAGCGCGGCGCAGGCGGCAGTCATTTGCCTGACATCCATGCTGCTGGTGCATTTCCACGACGCGTATGGCATCAGCTATACGCTGCTCGGCCTGCTGGCGGTGTTTAATTTCTGTTCACAGTTGGGGATTGACTTGATTTTTTCCTTTTTCTCCCGGCATTTTGATTTGGCGAGGACAATCCGCGCAACACCACTGCTGACGATTGCCGGCCTCGGCGTGTACGGCTTTATGCCCATGCTCTTCCCGGGACAGGCGTATGTGTGGATTGTAATCGGAACCATTCTGTTTTCACTCGGCTCGGGGCTTACCGAGGTGCTGCTGAGCCCGGTCATCGCTGCCATTCCATCCGAGGAACCGGGTAAGGAAATGAGCCGGTTTCATTCCGTCTACGCCTGGGGCGTTGTGGCAACGGTGGTGATTGATACGCTTTTCCTCCGCGCGTTTTCGCTGGAGGCATGGCACTGGCTGGCACTGCTGTGGATGACGCTGCCTGCCGCCTCTGCGATTTTCTTCCGGATTGGCGAAATGCCGCCGCTGGAAGCAGGCCTGTCCTCCGGTAAAGAAAAAAAGACGCGACCAAGAGGTTTGGCTTTGTTTATTTGCTGTATCTTTTTAGGCTCCTGCGCGGAAAACACCATGACCCAGTGGTGCTCTAGCTATGTGGAAAAGGTACTGGGCTTTGAAAAACTGTTTGGGGATTTGATTGGCGTGGCGCTGTTTGCCGTTCTTTTGGGCATGGCAAGGACGCTGTACGGCATCAAGGGCGGTAATATCAGCAAGGTGCTGCTGGTCAGTTTCTTTGGCGCGACGGCAATGTACCTGGTTGCGGGACTGTCCGGCAACGAATGGGTCGGGCTTGCGGCCTGTATCGCCTGCGGCTTCTTTGTATCTATGCTCTGGCCCGGTACGCTGGTCTGGACGGAGCAAATCAACCCGGCAAGCTCCGTTGTGGTGTATGCCTTGCTGGCGGCCGGCGGTGATTTGGGTGGCTCTATCGCACCGCAGCTGATGGGCTCCCTGACGGATTGGATTGCCGCATCGCCCTTCGCGGAGAATATGGCGGCCCCCCTTCAGATGACCGCGGAACAGGTGGGGCTGAAGGGCGCCATGGTGCTTTGCGCGCTGTTCCCACTGTTGGGGATCGTACTGGTAACCATGATGATGAAAAAATTGAAAACCGAGGTGTGAAAACATGTTGCCTGAATTGATGCGGATGCGTAACGGCGAGCCTGTGACGGACTGGAACGAACGCAGGAAAGAACTGCTGGAAATCCTGGCGCGAGAGGAATATGGATTCCTGCCGGAGTCCCCCGCGGAGGTGCGGGGAGAAATTCTGGAGACGGAGAAAAAATGCTGCGCGGGGCACGCGCTGCTGCATACTGTCAGCCTGACATTTGATACGCCTTCGGGCCCTTTCTCATTCCCGGTGCGGTATTTTCAGCCGAAAGGGGAAAATGTGCCGCTGTTCATCCTGCTGAATTTCCGCCCGGATGTATACGATATGTATTACCCGGCGGAGGAAATCATCGATCACGGGTATGCCGTAGCGATGGTATATTATGAGGACATCGCCTCCGATGACGAAGATTTCACCAACGGACTGGCAGCCTGCTATCCGCGCCGCAACGATGGAACGGACTGGGGAAAGATCGGTATGTGGGCCTTCGCGGCAAGCCGGTGCGTGGACTACTTCATCAGCAGGCCTGAAATCGATTCGGCCCGGATTTCTGTCATCGGTCACTCCCGTTTGGGCAAAACCGCCCTGTGGTGCGGTGCCAACGATGAGCGGGTGCTGCTGGCCTGCTCCAACGATTCTGGCTGCAGCGGTGCCTCACTGGAACGGGGAAAGCCCCCGGAGGCGGAGCATTTCGCGGACATCTGGCGGCGCTTTCCCTATTGGTTCTGTGAGAACTTTGAACATCACACGCAGGATCCGAATGCCGCTCCCTTTGACCAGCATTTCCTGCTGGCAGCCTGCGCGCCCCGGTATGTGACGATAAACAGCGCGTCTCTGGATGACTGGGCGTGCCCCGCTTCGGAGGAGGCAGCCTGCAGGCTTGCCTCCAGGGCATGGGAAGAATTGGGTCTGAAAGGCTTTGACGGGCATGTCCGTTATCATCTGCGGGACGGCATTCATTTCCTAAGCAGGAATGACTGGCTGAACGTGATGCGGGACTTTGATGAAATCAAGTAAAAACCAAGAAAAATACTCCCTCGCGGCTGCTTGACCGCGGGGGAGTATTGCGTTGAACGGGCAATTATTTCTTGTCGTCGCCCATCTTCAGCACCTCGA
>JAZUDA010000173.1:0-4244 GCA_045639455.1 Clostridia bacterium
CTGTTATGAAAAAAATGATTCGTCTGTTCTCTCTCCTGCTGGCGGTGGCGATGCTGTTCGCGTTCGCACTGGCTGATGAAACCGCGGAGGATGCCGTAATCGCTACCGTGAACGGCGTGCCCGTGACCTATTCCCAGATGCAGGAACAGTATGATGCCATGGAGTCCTACTATACATCCAACTACGGCTATGACTTCAGCGACCCTTCCATGGCGGCCAGCTTGCAGGAGTTCGCCACTGAGATGGCTATCCAGGAAGCGGTCATGCTTCAGAAGGCTACAGAGCTGGGGCTGGACGCGTTCACCGAGGAAGAGGAAGCCGCGTTCGGTACCGAGGCGCAGAACTATTACGATGCCCTGATGAGCCAGGTTGCGAGCTACTACTTCGGCGTGGATGAAAACTCCTCCGAGGAAGAGCGGGCGGACGCGCTGGCGCAGGCGGCTCAGCTGGCAGCTGCCAATGGCATCACGGTGGAAGAACTGACGGAAGAAAACCGCTTCAACGCCATCTATGACCAGGTGATTGCCTACGCGGGCACCGGCGATGAGGTGACGGATGAGCAGATTGAGGAGTATTTCCTGAGCCTGGTTGCCGAAGATGAGGAAAAGTACGCCAACGATATTCCCTATTACGAGTATTTGGTGAATTACTACGGCTATGAGTGCTATTATACGCCTGCCGGCTACCGCAATGTGATTCATCTGCTGCTGGAGGCCGATGAGGCAGTGTTGAGCGCCTATAACGACCTGCAGGCCACCTATGAAGAACAGCACACGGAAGGCGATGAACTGGAAGAGGGCGAGACGGCTGTGACCGATGAAGCCCTTGAGGAAGCCCGCCTGGCGGTGATTGCCTCCGTTCAGGATAAGCTGGATGAAATCAATGAAAAGATGGCGAACGGAACGGCCTTTGAAGATCTGATTGCCGACTATACCATCGATGTCAATTCCACCAAGGATACCCTGTTCCAGGTGCACAATGACTCCATCATGCTGGTGGGCGAGTTCGTAAAGGGTGCCATGGCGATTGAAGAAATCGGCCAGGTTTCCGGTCCTGTCGTGAGCCAGTTCGGCGTTCACCTGATTAAGTATGTCGGTGATGTGCCCTCCGGTGCTGCAGAGCTGACCGATGCAATTCGCGCTGAGCTTCGCTCCACGCTGGAGGAAAATGCTGAGAATGAGGCATTTACTGCTTTGATGGACGAATGGATGGCTGAGTGCGAAATCGTTTATACTGAAGCTGAATAACTCCGCTGGTTCCCTTTTTATGAAGCTGCCGGTCAATTCCTGCAGCTTCGTTTAGTATTTTTCACGGAGGATTTTCTACGCATGAAACGTTTCCTTGCCCTGTTGATGTTGCTGACGCTGTTTTCCGTGCCTGCCATGGCGGATAATGCCACCAATGTGGTGTGCTCCTTCTATCCGATCATGATTTTTGCCCGGAACCTGCTGGACGGCGTGGAGAATGTCACTTTGACCTGTCTGACAGCCCCGGATACCGGGTGCCTGCACGATGTGCAGCTGCTGACGGGGGATATGCGGACACTTTCCTGCGCGGATGTGCTGCTGATTAACGGCGCGGGCATGGAAGGCTATCTGGATACCGTGTTTTCCCAGTTCCCGAATCTGGTCACGGTAGACGCCTCCCAAGGTATCAAGCTGCTGATTGACGAGGATGAGGGCCATCCGAACGCCCATATCTGGCTGAACATTGATAACGCGTGCGTGATGCTGAAAAACCTGGCGGAAGGGCTATGCACCGCGATTCCGGCAGAAACGGAAACGATTAATGCCAACCTGGCTGCTTATACGCAGCGCCTTCAAGCTCTGAAGGAAGAAATGGAGACGGCGCTGACCCCCTGTGCGGGCAAGGGCATCATTACCTTCCATGAGGCGTTCCCGTATTTTGCCGAGGAATTCGGCCTGGAGATATTGGCGACGGTGGTAAATGAGGAGGACAGCTCCTTTAATTCCATCAGCCCCGCCGAATTGGCTCGGCTGATTGAGCTGGTTCGGGAGAACGGTCTGCCGCCCCTGTTCACGGAGCCTCAGTATCCGTCCCTGGTGGCGGAAACTTTGAGCGCCGAAACAGGCGCGCCTGTCTATAGCCTGGACCCCGCGGTAACAGGCGAGTATGAGAAGACCGCTTACGAAGACGCGATGCGCCGTAATCTGGACGCCCTGCTGACGGCGTTTGATATCGCGCGGGAGGCAGAACAATGAAAAAAACAGAAGGAGAGTTTCTCTCCTGCTCCGGCGTATTGCTGGATATGATTACCTGGCTTCCCGAGGATAGCCCCCGGGCGGTGGTGCAGATTATGCACGGCATGGCGGAGCACATGGGCAGATATGACGAAGTGGGCGGCTTTTTGGCCTCTCATGGGATTCTAACAGTCGGCATTACCTACCCCGGCCACGGCAAAAAGGCGGAAATCCCCGGCTATTTCGGAGAGGAAGGCTGGGATATTCTGCTGAAGGTTGAAGAAGCGCTCCGTGTGGTGACGGCGGAGGAACATCCCGGTATTCCCTACTTCATCCTGGGCCATTCCATGGGCTCTTTCCTGGCACGCTGCTACCTGATGGAAAACGGGGACAAGCTGAGCGGTGCCGTGCTTTCCGGCACGGGCTGGTATCCACCTCTGCTGGCAGGCACAGGCCTGTTGCTGGCACGGTTCTTCTCTCTGATTGGCTATAAGAAAAAGCCTTGCGGACCGGTGAATGCAATCGCGTTTTCCGCCAACAACAAGCCATTCGAGCCCGGACGTACACCTTTTGACTGGCTGAGCAGGGACAAAGGCCGGGTGGACAGCTATATTGCCGACCCGTATTGCGGCTTCACGTTTACGGCCAACGGCTTTGCCTCCATGTTTGACGGTTTGAAGCGGCTGACCCGACTGGACGACCTGAAGAAGATCCCTAAAACGCTTCCCGTCTATTTCCTCTCCGGAGATAAGGACCCGGTGGGGCAGATGGGAAAGGGTGTCCGCACGGCCGAGCGGCAGTTCCGTGATGCCGGATTGACGGATGTGACCTGCCGCCTGTACCCGGACGGTCATCATGAAATGCTGAATGAGACGAACAGACGGGAAGTAATGGAAGAACTACTCGCCTGGCTGAATGAAAAAATCTGATTTTCCGAAAGGAGTTCCCCGATGTCTTTGAAACGGATACTGTGTCTGCTGATTTGCCTGCTGACGGTACTGCCTGCCGCCTACGCTGATGAACTGCCTGCCGGTGTAACGCCGCTGCCCATTGATTTCACGGGCGGGTATCCCTTGCAGGCGGACGGCTTTCTCGGCGACTGGGAGTATCAGGATCCCTCCATTCATGTGGTGATTTCCTCCGGCAATTATCAGGATACGCTGTATTGGGCGGCGGACATTCAGGTGGCGGATGCCTCCCAGATTCGTACCGCTTCCGCAGACGGCTTTGACTCCAACATGACGATCAGGGGTGAAACGCTTGCCAAGCGCGTGAATGCCGTAGTGGCGGTGGACGGCGACTATTTCTGCTACGATCCGCTGGGCTATACGGTGCGTCAGGGCAGGCTGTATGAAAACTATATGCGTCATACCAGGGACGTGCTGGTAATCGATGACAAGGGCGATATGTACTGCGTCCGGGAGGCGGACGAGGCGGATTTCGGCGATGATCTGACCTGGAACGGACATAAGATTGTCAATTCTTTCTTCTTCGGCCCGCTGCTGATGGAGGAACGTCTTTATCGGCTCTATGGCTATGAATACGGCATCGGCCCCAACAACCATTCCCAGCGTGTCTGCATTGGCCAGATTGAGCCGCTTCATTACATGATTATCGTGACCGGGCCTACCGCCCGCGGCTCCTACGGCATGACGCTGGAGCAGTTCCGCACCTTTGTCCGCACCAATTTTAAGGAGCTGCAGTTTGCGTACAATCTGGACGGCGGCGATTCCTCCATGCTGATTTTCAACGGTGTGAAGGTAAACGATCCGGAAAACCCTGATACCCGTGATATCGCGGATATTATTTACTTTGCCTCTGCCTATCAGGGAGCTGAATAACATGCAATACTGGATTTTTCCCGTCATCGCTGCCCTTGTGTGCGGCCTTGCTTCCCTGTTGCGCCTGAATCGGCGCGGGCTTATGCCGCTGTGTCTGCTACTGGGCGGCGCGATTGCCTTCATCGGCGCCAAGGTGTTCTATGTGCTTTTGATGGCACATCAGGAGTTGCCCTGGTACGGCATGTCTGCCTTTACGCGGATG
>JAZUDA010000174.1:0-3899 GCA_045639455.1 Clostridia bacterium
AAGCCCGCTTGCCCCCCGATTTTGGTGACGCTGACTGTGACCAACGACTCTGCCAGCCGTCTGGCTGCCCGTCGTGCCATCATGGCTTATCTGTATGATGTAACCGAGGCAAAGAAGGACGACGAGAACAAGGCTGATTACAAGGAACGCACCAAAGACGTCAAGCATCCTGTTGTCGAGAAGCTGTTCCGTGAAATCGCTCCCAAGTACAAGGCCCGCAATGCTGAAAAGAACTGCGCCGGTGGTTACACCCGCATCTATAAGCTCGGACCCCGTCGTGGCGACGCAGCCGAAATGGTTCTGATCGAGCTGGTGTAATTTTTGCGTCATTCAAAAGACCTGAAAGAAAATTTTCTTTCAGGTCTTTAATTTTCGTAAGTTTTGTTGTATTATATTACAGTAATCGTTTTCTACCGTATTTTTTACGAAAAAGGAGTCCTGTGCTCTATGGTTATCGGTACTACCAAAGAATTAAAGAATCATGAATACCGTGTCGGTTTGACCCCGGATAATGTTTTTTCCTTCGTAGGCAAAGGGCATACTGTGTTGGTTGAAACCGGTGCGGGCCTTGGCGCGGGGTTCACGGATGAAATGTACGAACAAGCCGGTGCGAAAATTCTCTCCACCGCGAAAGAGGTCTTTGACGCCGCTGACATGATTGTAAAGGTCAAGGAACCGGAACCCTGTGAGTATTCCCTGCTGCGTAAGGGACAGATACTGTTCACCTACCTGCATCTTGCCCCCAATCCTGACTTGGCTCATACACTGCTCGAAAAGGGTGTCAAGGCAGTCGCCTATGAAACCATCACCGATTCCGCTGGCAACCTGCCCTGCCTACGTCCCATGAGCCAGATTGCCGGCCGCCTTTCCATTCAGGAAGGCGCCAAGTATATTGAAAAGGAATTCGGTGGGCGCGGCATCCTGCTGGGCGGCGTGCCCGGTGTGGAACGCGGCAAAATCGTCATCATCGGCGGCGGTGTCGCGGGCACTTACGCCGCGAAAGCCGCCGTTGGCATTGACGCGCAGGTTACTCTGCTGGATATCAATCCGAACCGTCTTGCCTACCTGGAGGATATCTTCGGGGCAAGCGTGACAACCCTGTACTCCACCGAAGCCAACATTCGCCGTGCCCTTTCGGAGGCCGATCTCGTCATCGGTTCTGTACTGATTCCCGGCGGACGCACCCCCAAGCTTGTCCGCCGCGAACATCTGAAACTGATGAAGAAGGGTGCCGTCATTGTAGATATCGCCATCGACCAGGGCGGATGCTGCGAATCCAGCCACGTGACCGTGCATGACGATCCCATCTTCATTGAAGAAGGTATTGTCCACTACTGCGTAGGCAATATGCCCGGCGCTGTCCCCTACACGTCCACCGTTGCCCTGTCTAACGCTACCTTCCGCTACGGCATGCTGATGGCAGAAAACGGCCTGGAAAAGGCTGTCATGATGGATCCCGGCCTCGCCAATGGCTTGAACATATACTGCGGTCAGATTACCAACCGTAACGTAGCGACCGCCCTTTCCCTGCCTTTTGTCTCCCCCGCCGATGCGGTTCGCGCCTGATTCATTTTCCGCAACAATAACGCCCCGGCTCCATTTCGGAACCGGGGCGCTTTGTATATTATTCTTCCTCCGCTGCCCAGCCTTTGCAGCGATCCACGGCCTTATGCCAGCCGCAGAGGGACTTTTTCCTCTCACATTCACTCATCTGAGGTGTAAAGCTGGCATCCTGCTGCCATACCGCGGCGGTATCATCCAGCGACTTGAACACGCCTACAGCAATACCGGCCAGCAGCGCCGCGCCAAGTGCCGTTGTCTCCAGAACGCGGGGACGTACAACCTGCACGTTCATAATGTCGCTCTGGAATTGCATCAGGAAGTTGTTCGCGCTGGCACCGCCGTCCACTTGCAACCTGGCGGGGAATGAGCCGCAGTCCGCCGCCATGGCAGTCATCAGGTCGCAGGACTGGTAAGCTACAGACTCCAGTGTGGCGCGGATGATATGTGCCCGGCCAGTACCGCGGGTCATGCCAACCAACTCACCGCGAGCATACATATCCCAGTACGGAGCACCCAGACCGGTAAACGCGGGAACCAGATAGACACCGTCCGTAGAGTCGATTGACTTGGCGATTTCCTCCGTTTCGGCAGCGGTCTTTACCAGCTTCAATTCATCCCGCAGCCACTGAATGGCCGCGCCACCCACAAATACGCTGCCCTCCAGCGCGTAGGTTGGCTTTCCGTTCAGCCTCCAGGCCATGGTAGTCAGCAGACCGTGGGCGGAACGAATAGGCGTATCACCCGCGTTCATCAGCATAAAGCAGCCCGTTCCGTAAGTATTCTTCACATCGCCGGGCTTGAAGCAGCGTTGACCGAACAGGGACGCGTGCTGATCACCCACCAGGGCAGCCACAGGCACAGGGCAACCCAGGATGTCGCTGCGCAGGTTGCCGATAATCTGCGCGTTATCCACCACCGCGGGAAGCACGGCGGCGGGAATATCCAGCATCTGAAGCAGCTTCTCGTCCCACTGCTGTGTCTTGATATTGAACAGCATGGTACGGCCCGCGTTGGTAGCGTCCGTCACATGCGGATGGCCTTCCACCAGGTTCCATGCCAGGAAGGATTCCACCGTACCGAAGCACAGCTGTCCCGCCTCGGCTTCCGCCCGGCAGCCCACGTTGTCCAGGATCCACTTCAGCTTCGTGCCGCTGAAATAGGCATCAGGCAGCAGGCCTGTCGCTTCCTGAATATACTCCGTATAACCCTTGGCCTTCAGCTCCTCCACAAAGGCAGCGGTACGGCGGCATTGCCAGACAATGGCATTGTACACGCATTTGCCGGTTTCCTTGTTCCACAGCAGCGTGGTTTCGCGCTGGTTGGTAATGCCGATGGCAGCAATTTCCCGGGGATCAATACCGCTTTTCTCCACGGCAACCTGCAGAGACCTGGTCTGCGTGGAAAGGATATCGTCCGGGTCATGCTCCACCCAGCCGGGATGGGGATAATGCTGGGTGAATTCGTAACTCTGCACGGCGACAATCTCGCCCCGCAGATTAAAGATGACCGCGCGGGAACTGGTTGTACCCTGATCAAGAGCAATCAGATACTTCTTTTCCATGTTGGCTTCCTTCCTTTATGTTCTCTCTTGTTTGAAAGGCGGGCAGAGGCCTGCCCGCCTTAAAAATTACTCATTATTCAATGCTGATTCCGTACACGTAGGAGCTGCCCTTGCCGGTCGTACCGATCACAAGCGTATCGTTATACACGGCGGGAGAGCCCTCGATGCTGCCTTCAAGCTGCAGGCTGTTCAGCTCCACGCCCGTCAGGCCGTCCAGCATACGCAGCATGCCATCGCTGCCGCCCTGGACAATCACGCCGCGGCCTTCTTCATCATAAACAGCCACGGGAGAGGACAAGGTGTAACAGGGCAGCGTATGCCGCCAAACAATATCGCCGGTCAGCATATCCATCGCCAACACCTCCGCGGCGTTATCCGCGGTAGACACGGTAAAGAATACCAGGCCGTCCAGCTCGTTCGCCCCAATGACAGGGGATGCCTTGGCGCCCATGGTCGCCTTCTTGCTGTAGGTACAGTCGATATCCTGCTGCCACAGTACCACGCCTGTCATAGCATCAATGCAGCGAACATTGCAGATACCCTTCGTGCCTCTGCGGCTTGTCAGAGTATTGGCGGTATACAGCCGCAGGACATCGTCCTCGCCGAAGTCAAGCGCTATGGTAGCGTCCGTGGCATCGCCCGCATCCAGCACCCAGACTGCCTGCATCGTATCTGTATCCACGCAATGAATGATGCCATAGCTATCACCATAGAAGGCGTAGTGGTCATACATCGCCACGGAGGACTTGATGGAGACAAGCGATTTATCCTGCTT
>JAZUDA010000175.1:0-3542 GCA_045639455.1 Clostridia bacterium
CTGCCATTACGCCCGTTCCTACGCCCGGCCCGGACGGTACCACGCCCGCCCCTGAACCCGTTGCCACCGTCGCGTACAATGGTGTGGCGCTGGAATACGGCGATACCGGCAACAATGTCAAGAAAGTACAGCAGCGGTTGGCCGACTTGAGTTACTTCAGCGGCCCTGTAAACGGCAACTTCTATTCACAAACACAGGCGGCGGTAAAGGCCTTCCAGAAAAACAACGGCATCACACAGGACGGTGTTGTTGGCGCCACCACCTGGAATGCCATGTTCAACGACCCGGAGGTTTCCGCGGCGGGTGATCCGCCGAAGGAGCAGCCTCCGGCCACGCCCGTTCCGTACTATATTCTGGTGGATGTAACAAATCAGGTCGTGACCGTCTATTCCCGGGACAGCGAGGGTGAATTTACAAACATTGAGCGCCGCATGGCTTGCTCCAGCGGCACTACCGGTTACCCCACCCCCTCCGGTGTCTTCTATACCACCGGCCGCCGCGCCCTGTGGGCTTACTTTGACCGCTGGGGCGGATATGCCCGGTACTGGACGCAGGTCACCAGTGAGTTTGCCTTCCACTCCCCCTGCTATCGGATTGAGGGTGACGACAAGTCCCTGAATGTTTCCAGCTTCAAGAAATTAGGTTCCCGGGCGTCCCACGGCTGTATCCGTGTCCCGCTGACCGATGCCCGCTGGATTTACACCAACTGCCGCGTGGGCACAATCGTCGAAGTACGCTATGACCTACCCAATGATCAGGAGCTGGCCAAGAGCGTCAAACCCGGCGCACTAAATAAGGACACGATGATGTCCTACGTAACCCCCACGCCTTCCCCCGCCCCTGTTTATGACCCCAACGGTATGCCGCCTCAGCCCTTCCGCACCATGGAAACCGGCGACTCCGGCGTGGATGTGTACTGGCTGCAATGCAAGCTGCGTGATCTTGGCTACTATACCGGCACCGTTACAGGCTCCTATTACTCCGGTACCGCTGCGGCTGTAAAGGCCTTCCAGAAGGCTAACGGCCTGAGCGCTGACGGCATCGCGGGCAAGAAAACGCTCAATGCGATTTACGATGACATTCTGAACCCGCCTACGCCGGAACCGACCCCCGAGCCCATGCCCCAACCCACCGCGGAACCTGTTCTGACCGAGACACCTGTTCCCGAAAACAGCTCGATATAACAAAGGAGGACGAACGATGGCTTATCGTTTTTACGGCTGGGAAACCGCCAATCAGAAACCCATGAACCCCATGTATGACGCCGTAGGCGACCCGAAGGGACTCTACGACCTGCTATGCCGCTGCTGGACCATCGATACCTGCGCGCCCCGTCTGAGGGAAAACTGGAGCGAGGAAAACCGCACGCTGGGCCAGTGTTCCATTACTTCTTTCCTTGTGCAGGATATTTTCGGCGGACAGGTGTACGGCATTCCCCTGCCCGATGGCAGCGTTCATTGCTACAATGTGGTGGACGGCATTGCCTTTGACCTGACCAGCGAGCAGTTCGGCGATACGGTGCTGTGTTATGAAAACAACCCCGTTCAGTACCGGGATATGCACTTTGCGGACCGGGACAAAAAGCGCCGCTACAATGTGCTGAAGCAGTCGCTGATCAAGGAAATCGCCCCCAAGGAATAATCCCGTCAAAAAAGCCGATTGAGGTAGTCTCCGAAAGGAAGATGTCCCAATGCGGCGCTTGTATCACAGCAGAATATTACATTGTTGAAACGGCATAACCATATTGGTCATGCTGTTTTTTTGTGCCCTTACAGAGCCTGTTTTTTAAGGAACTGCAAACGGTACCGAGACGAAATCATTCCTTACCGGAACTTGATATCCCCTGTCGACGTAATGATCTCACATTTTCCGCCTGACGCGGTCTTCGGAACGGAGACCTTGCCCGTAGATGTTTCCGTAACGAATCCCTTTTCGGTAAGGAATGAACCGGAAACATTGCCTGTACTTGTTTTGACGTAGATTTCGGCAGCATCCGAGTTGTCAAATACAACATTTCCCGTGCTTCTCTCAACAGATACATTTTCCGCGGCAATCACATCCTTCAAAGAAACATTGCCGGTGCTTCCGGTTGAGAAAAAGTTCCGGCACGTGACATTCATCACATTCACATCGCCGGTTGTAGTGCTTACTGTCATATCGCCCGCACAGGTAACATCAGAAACGTTCATTTCACCTGTTGAAGAAGAAAGGGCAAGTGTTCCCACCGATAAATTTCGGATTTTTATCTCGCCGGTACTGAGAGAAATTTCCGCACGGCCAACCTGAAGCTTATTTGAAATCTCGATGTCCCCGGTGCTTGCGTCAATTTTCATTGATGCATATTCGTCTTTGGGAAGATAAACCGTCACCTTGGGCGAACGAAGAATGACGCCGATATGTTCGTACCACGCTCTGTCATCTATGATATCCACACTCAGCGTGCCATCCTGAACACCCACGGAACACTTCATTTCTTCTTCTTCACAGCAAACCACTCTGCAAATATCGTCACTTGACGCGGCAAAGAGAACGTCCCCGGTTGCGGTATTCATCTTTATGTTGCTGAATTCTTCACTTGTCTCATAGGTGTTCGTTTCAAAGTGACCGGTACTCAGGCGGGTAAAATCCCAATGATATGCCGTCATCGCGCCTGCGAACAGAACCGCACCGATTGTCACGAGTAATGCCGCCGCGATAAGCCATTTTGGGGTGTTTGTTCTCATTACGCTTCCTCCTTATGAATAAAGCAGGTCCTCACCCGGATTGCATGCTTCCTTGTAAGGTTCATCAAACCTTTTGTTGCCGCTTTGCATCCGAAAAACAGGAAAACAGAAAGCCTCGCGCAGGCCATTCCTGCGCCTATCATCGTGACGCCTGTCAGACCGTTATCTCCTACGGCAAGAAATACCCCTGCTGCAATACCGACCAAACCGCATACAGCAAAAGAGGCAAAGACAGACCACAACGCAACCATCACAGACCATGAGGCAACATAAAGCGAGATAAAAACTGAAAAAACTGCGATCAAAAGAGACAGCCATATCGGAGAACCGAGCGCAAAAAGGATAACTTCCCATGTATTCAGCGTTTTCTTTGGCATCATCTTTTCTTTAATAATCTTTCCGAGCGGGATGTCCGCGATAATTTGTGGTACAATTTCCTCAATGTTGCCGATTTCACGAACTGCGGCCTCTTCCGGAATCCCGTCTTCCATCCGGTCATCGATCATTTCACAGTAAAATATCAGGCGTTCGTCAATGTCTTTCTTGGGTAAGCCCGACAAACCTTTGCGTAATTCTTCAAGAAACGCTTGCTTATTCATCGCGGTCATCCTCATTTGTTACAAAGCGATAGATTGACAGAATCTCCTGCCAGTCGTTCCTGAACTCATCAATACGTTTCAGACCCTCAGCTGTAATACGGTAGTATTTCCGAAGCCGGCCTTCGTGTTCCGTTGTACGGACAGTCAGCATCTTCGACGTTTCCAATCGCTTTAATATCGTATATAAAGTTGATTCCGAAAGCTCGATATACGGCTTCAT
>JAZUDA010000176.1:0-4864 GCA_045639455.1 Clostridia bacterium
CTGGACCGCATGCTCCGGGAATGGATAGCAGGCAGGGAGGGCAATGCAGCACAGGCGTCCGCGAAAGCGGTGCCTGCCATGCAGGACATGGCTGCCAACACCACAGCCACGCAGACCAGCCGTCAGCGCAGAGGCCGCAAGCCCGCGAACATCAAGTCCGGCGATACCATCATTCGCGAGTGGAGCAAGGAGATCAATAGAAAACAAAGCGCCCGGAAAGCGAAAACGCTTTTCCGGGCGCAGTTTTATTCTGAATTAATATTACTTCAGCGGAAGCAGGCGGATATTGAAGATGAACTTCTGCTCACTGAAACGGTATTTCTCCAGCAGATGGGGGCCGCAAGAGTTAGAACCGATGCCGTTCTGCGCATAGTCGAGGGACAGGACGGTGGAGCCGCAGCCCTTCAGTTCAAAATCGTGCTTGGCTTCCGTCAGTTCCTCATCCGTATAAGGGCTGATGTTCAGCATGAAGGGCACAGCGCTCTCCGCTCGGAGACCAAGGCCGGAATCATCCTTTACCTCGGCAAAGCGGCAGTCGAAGTGGGCGCCGTTTTCCTGCGGACGGAGATAGTGCTCCACATTGCGTTCTGCGGTCGTGGTAAAGCGGCCGAGGTAGGAAGCGCGGTGCTTATCCCGGTAGCTTTCCAGCGGGCCGTAGGCAAGATAATCCGCGTTGCGAATGGCCTTCTTCAGGAACAGGCGCATTCCGAAGCGGGGCAGCTCCGGCATATCCACATCCCGTACACAGTCGAAGGAAGCATCCGTCACGCCGCTTCCGTCGATAGTATAGGACGCGTTGATCGTCAGAACGCGCTGACGGTACACAGGCAGGATGGACATGACGAAGGATACAACCGCCTTGCCATCCGTGACCTTTGCCTCATAGGAATAGGTACGGGTGCCAACCATATCATAGCCGGCCTTGTACCATTCGTTCTTCAGATTACGGTCATTATCGGTGGGCGCGCGCCAGATGCGCAGCTCCGCTGGGCGATCCAGCAGAGCGCTGCCATCCACCACCATCTGCGTCATGGTGCCAAGACGGGTATCGAAGGTATACGCAAAGCCATTGCCGGAAACGATAATCTCGTTCCCCCGTTCGCGAACGGTGGGCGCGGCGGAAGCGGGTACATCCGTCAGGAAGGACGCTTCATTCAGGATGACCTGATCCATACCAAGGTAGGAGCCGTCGGCGGGCAGAAGGGCATCGCCCTGCTTATAATAGCGGATATTCAGACACACGAGACCGTTTTCGGGGATATCCCGGATGGGCAGGACAAAGGCCTGCGTGGTTCTGGGCTCAACGTTCAGAGTGGGCACATCGCCGTTTTCTACCGCGATGCCGTTCAGGGTGATTTCATAGGTTGCCTTCACGTGAGCGGACAGGGGCAGGAAGTCCAGCGTGTTGCGGAAAACAGCGGTCTTCGTGGCGGAATCAAAAGATACAAGGCGGCAGGGACGGATGACGTTGGCGTATTCCCGAAGGCCGTTATGGGGCGTACGATCCGGATAAACAAGGCCGTCCATGCAGAAGTTGCCGTCATGGGGATACTCGCCGAAGTCGCCGCCGTAGTAGTACTTCGGCTTTCCTTCGTTGGTCTTTCCCATCATGACAGAGTGATCGCACCATTCCCACACGAAACCGCCCATCATGCCGGGATGACGGTTAAAGCATTCCTCGTAATCCTCCGCGTCTCCGGGGCCGTTGCCCATGGCGTGGATATACTCGCACAGCACATAAGGCTTGGGGGTGCCTTTCGCGTTGTCGAAATAAGAATCAATTTCGGCGATGGAAGGATACATGCGGCTGTAGACATCCAGGTCATCGCTGTTTGGCTGGTAAAATTCCGCGGGTGCGGGGCGGGCATTGCCCTCGTAATGCACCAGGCGGGTGTCATCCGTTTCCTGAATCCAGCGGGCGGCGGCTTCAAAATTCTCACCGTAGCCCGACTCATTACCCAGCGACCACATGAAAATGCAGGGATGGTTCCGGCGGGTCAGCACATTGCACTTCTGCCGGTCCACAATAGCGGTCTTGAACATGGGATCACGGGCCAACAGCGTATAGGCCGCGTTATGGGGCAGAGGCGTGATGCGGTTGCAGACGCCATGAATCTCCACATCGGACTCCGCCAGAACATAGAAACCGTACTTATCGCACATTTCATAGAAGAAAGGTGCGTTAGGATAGTGGCTGGTACGGATGGCGTTGATATTGTGGGCCTTCATCAGAATGAGATCCGTCATCAGCTGCTGCCTGGAAATGGCATAGCCGGTCACGGGATCGGAATCGTGGCGGTTGGTGCCCTTCAGACGGACAGGCTTTTCGTTGATGCGGAAAATGCCGTTCTTGATGTCCACCTTGCGGAAGCCGACGAACTGGCTAACCGTTTCGCCGTTGCCGGTCATGGTGAGGCGGTACAGGGTGGGCGTTTCCGCCGTCCAGTAGTCGGCCGCCATAAGGCGGATGGACACCTTGCCATCGGCGGATTCCTTGCGGGCAAGCTTCTTTCCCTGGTTGTCGTACAGTTCAAATACGACCGGGAAAGCTTCCTTGCTGAAGGATACGTTCGCGGTCAGCAAACCGCCGTGAAGACGGGAGTCAGGCTCCGCGGTAATGGCATAGTCCTCGATATGGTTTTCGGGGCGGGTCAGCAGCGTCACATCGCGGAAAATACCGCTCATACGAAGCTTGTCCTGATCCTCCAGATAAGTGCCATCGCACCACTTCAGTACAATCACGACAAGGGAGTTGGCACCGGGACGAACCGCCTCGGTAATATCAAACTCGCCCGTGGAATGGCTGACCTGGCTGTAGCCGACAAATTGAGCGTTTACATACACATAGTAGCAGGAATCCACACCGTCAAAGGTGAGATACCGCCGCATACCGTCTTCCTCTGCCCAGAACTGGGTACGATAGATACCCGCCGGGTTCTGACGGGGTACATAAGGCGGGTCAAAGGGAATCGGGAAACGGGTATTGGTGTACTGATGGCGGTCATGGCCGTGATTCTGCCATACGGAAGGGACGGGAATGGTCTCCGGGAAGAGATACTCCTCGGTCAGAACCGCGTCGGTCACGTCCTCCACAGAGTCAAAATATTTGAACTCCCACACGCCGTTCAACAGCTGCGCCTGAGAGGATTCACCATCAACAGGTGATTCGCCTATCGCGCAGGGAATGAAGTAGGCACGGTTCGCAAGCCTGTTTACATGGAGTACCTCGGGATTCTCATAATAATTCTGCAGGAACACAAAGTTTACCCCCTTTAATAATTGATAAAAAACAATCAATAGTGGTTTTTCGCGAAGCGCCAGCTGTCGGCACACATCTGCTCCATGGTACGCTCCGCTTTCCAGCCGAAGAGCTGTTCCGCCTTGTCGGTAGAAGCGTAGCAGGAAGCAATATCACCGGGCCTGCGTGGCGTGATGGAATACGGAATGGGATGGCCGCAAGCCTTTTCATAAGCATGAATCACATCCAGCACGCTGCTGCCGTGACCCGTGCCCAGGTTCACCGCAACGGCACCCTGATGACCGTCCGCGTATTTCATCGCCGCCAAATGGCCTAGCGCCAAATCCACCACATGGATATAATCGCGAACGCCGGTACCATCGGGCGTGTCGTAATCATCGCCGAAAACGTTGACCTTTTCCAGGATACCCGCCGCCACCTTTGCCACATAGGGAACAAGGTTGTTGGGAATCCCGTTTGGATCCTCACCGATGAGGCCGCTTTCATGCGCACCAATGGGGTTGAAATACCGCAGCATCACAATGCTCCAATCCTTTTCGGCATGGGCCAGGTCAAACAAGATTTGCTCAATCATGACCTTGGTATAGCCGTAGGGATTGGTAGCGGAGGTCGGATACTCCTCCCGGAAGGGAACGGGGTTATTATTGCCGTAAACCGTAGCGGAAGAGGAAAAAACAATTTTCTTCACATTGAACTTCTTCATGGTTTCCAGAAGAACAATGGTGGAATACAAGTTGTTATGATAGTATTGAAGCGGAATGGAAACACTCTCCCCCACTGCCTTCAGGCCGGCGAAGTGAATAACGGCATCCACCTTTTCCGCCGCGAAGATTTTCTCCAGGGCTTCGCGATTTCTGACATCCTCATGATAACACGGAATGTTCTTTCCCGCAAGTGCGTTGATTTTATCAGGCATATCTTCCTTGGCATTGGCAAAATTATCCACAATAACCACATCATAGCCTGCCTGAGCCAGCTCCACACAGGTATGGCTGCCGATAAAGCCTGCGCCACCCGTAACGAGAACCTTCATTTCGATATTCCTCCCGCTTTTCATTCAATATTATTTTATCTTTTTACGGGAAAAATACAATTGGATAAATGCGCATAATATGGATTTATGTTGCATTCGTCGCCGGATGGGATTATAATGTTTCCGGAAGGAGGATTGCGGTATGAACCTGAATTCCTATAAGCATTCTTTCATAACACCGAAGCGTCTGTTATCCAGCCTCAGCGTATATAACAGCGGGCTGCAGCAGTGCGCCCCCGGCGAATCCTGGGGGCCCGGCGTACGGGATCACTATGTCATTCACTACCTTCTTTCCGGGAAATGCCGGTATCAGCTTCAAGACCGGGAATATCTGCTGGAAGCGGGCAGTATGTGCCTTGTCTATCCCGATCAGGTTGTGTTTTGGGCGGCAGATGAAGAAGATCCTTGTGAATATGCCTGGGTCGGTTTCAACGGGCCTGACGCGAAGGCACTCCTTTCCCATACAGCCTTCACGCCGGAGCAACCCTGGCTCATCGCCACAGACGGCGAGGATGTACTGACCGGGCTGGAAAATATTTACAAGCTGCGCGGCAACCGGGATAACAGCATGG
>JAZUDA010000177.1:0-5480 GCA_045639455.1 Clostridia bacterium
ATGGTCAACAAGGCCAAGCTGGTGGAGAAAATCGCCATGCTGGTCAAGGAAAAGCGGTTGGATGGTATCTCTGATATCCGCGATGAATCCGACCGCGAGGGTATGCGTATCGTCATCGAGCTGAAGAAGGACGTGCAGCCCCAGATTGTGCTGAATTTCCTGTATAAGCATACCCAGATGCAGGATAACTTCGGCGTCAATATGCTGGCGCTGGTGGACGGTCAGCCCCGAGTTCTGTCCCTGCGGGACGTGCTGTACTACTATCTGGAGCATCAGAAGGATGTTATCACCCGCCGTACCCGCTTCGACCTGAACAAGGCGGAAGCGCGCGCCCATATTCTGGAAGGCCTGCTGATCGCGCTTGACCATATCGACGAGATTGTGGCGCTGATCAAGGCTAGCAAGGACCAGGCCACCGCGCGCCAGGGCCTGATGGACACCTTCGGTCTCTCCGATAAGCAGGCGCAGGCCATTCTGGATATGCGTCTTGCCCGTCTGACCGGTTTGGAACGGGAAAAGCTGCAGGCGGAATATGACGATGTGCAGCGGAATATCGCCTATCTGAAGGGAATCCTGGCAGACGAGGCACAGCTGATGCAGGTCATCCGCGCCGAAATCCTGGCCATCAAGGACAAGTACGCCGATCCGCGCCGCACGGAGCTTTCCGTAGTGGAGGGCGAAATCGATGTGGAGGATCTGATTGCCCAGGAAGACATGGTGGTCACGCTGACCCACTTCGGTTATGTGAAGCGCCTGCCCAAGGATACCTACCGTGCGCAGAACCGCGGCGGCAAGGGTATCTCCGCCATGACGACCCGTGAAGAGGATTACGCGGAGCAGATTTACGTGCTCAATACCCACGCGGTTATCATGTTCTTCACTAACACGGGCCGCGCTTATATGCTCAAGTGCTACCAGATTCCCGAAGCCGGCAGAACCGCCCGCGGTACGGCTATCGTGGACCTGCTGCAG
The DNA here is from genome assembly GCA_045639455.1 of Clostridia bacterium. Classification (GTDB taxonomy): domain Bacteria; phylum Bacillota; class Clostridia; order Christensenellales; family Aristaeellaceae; genus JAZUDA01. Next base: position 973 of record JAZUDA010000177.1, read on the forward strand.
ATTGCCAGCGACGAAAAGGTAACCAATATGGTACCTGTGCCCCGCAATGAAGAAGGCCGCTTCCTGGTAATGGCGACCCGTCAGGGCATGATCAAGAAGACCGCGCTGGACGAGTTTGCCAACCTGCGCAAGTCCGGCCTGATTGCCATTATCCTGAAAGAGGGCGATGAGCTGGTCAACGTGGTGCTGACGGATGGCGATACGGAGCTGCTGCTGGGCAGCCGCAAGGGCAAGGCTATCCGCTTCCACGAGCGGAACATCCGTGCCATGGGCCGCTCCAGCATGGGCGTAAAGTCCATGAAGTTGGACGGCGAGGACGACAGTGTGATCGATCTGGATGCCATTTTCCCGGATTCTACGGTGCTGTCCATCTCTGAAAACGGCTTCGGCAAGCGTACGCTGCCGGAGAACTACCGTGAGCAGGGCAGGAACGGAAAGGGCATTACAACCATGAACCTGACGGAGAAGACCGGCATGCTGACGGCCCAGCTGCTGGTACCGGAGGATGAGGATCTGCTGCTGATTACCGATGACGGTACGATTCTTCGCATGAAGGTTGACGACATCCGCATTACCGGCCGTAATGCCCAGGGTGTGCGCCTGATGCGCCTGGCTGAAGGCAGCCGAATCATCGCTGTTGCCCGCGCGGAGCGTGAGGAAGAAGACACGGAAGACATCGAAGAGACGCCAACGGAAGCGAATCCTCAGATTGAAGAATAATAACACAAACGTCTGCCGGGAATAGAAGAACTGTTCCCGGCAGGCAGAACCGGATTGTGCCTCATATGGAAAAATGCTCTTCATATGGAGATATGTTGCAACAAAGCCCAAAAATGTGATAATTTGGATAAATTTTGTCCTTGAAAAAATGGGAACTATGTTGTATAATATGCCCGAATCAAGAACGCGAGGTGACTTTCTATGAAGGCAGTTGATATTAAGCTTACTTTGGCGGGCGATGTTAAGGCGTTTGTTGCGGCCTTGAATCGCTATCCTTATGATATGGATCTTCATTCCGGCCGTCACGTGGTGGATGCCAAGTCCATTCTGGGCATCTTCTCTCTGGATTTGACGAAGCCGATCACCCTGAAGATTTACGCCGATCAGTGTGATGACCTGCTGGAGGATATTAAGCCTTTCATCGTGTAAGAAGCACGCGGGCGGTTGCCTGCCTGTTCTCTTCAGAACGCCACCTGCCCGGTGGCTTTTTTTGTTCGCGGTGGCGGCTCTTCTGCCCTCCGGAATATGGACATATGTTTTTTTGACGGAACGGGGGATGCAGTATGCCAAGAGTAATATCAGATGTGGAGAACAAACTCCTGATTATGCACATAATAGATGTAATGGGGGAGCTGAAACATCTCCAACTCATCCGATTTCTGCTTGAAGTGGTGGATGTGAACTATATCGACGCATCTCTTGCCCTGGGTGCCCTGGAGGATAACGGCGACGTGGCGTTGCTGCCCACGCCTGCGGGAATGGCCTACCGCTTGACACCGAAGGGGGAAGAGGAGTTACGGCTGTTTTCCTATCGGATTCCCAACAGTCGATTGGAACTGGTTCGTCAGGCAACGCCCGAATACCGAGAACGATTCCGGCTGGAGCAGCAACTCCCTGCCGATTTTATCACCACGGGCAAGGATTATCAGGCGCAGCTTCGCATGGTGGAAGGGGAGGAAGAACCCTTCCGCATGGTTCTGTCCCATTTGTCCCGCGAAGACGCGGAGAACGCCTGCGAGCGGTGGCCTGCCGCGGCACCCGGGTTGTATTTGAGGCTGATGTCCATGGCGGGCGAGGGGGAAGACCTTCCGATTCGCCAGACCTTGAGTGGCGAGTTTGAGGCTTCGCTGAGCGTGTTGCTGAAGCAGGGCGCTTGTACCGTTCGTGCCCGTTTCCCTGTCCGTAGCATGGCGGAACGTGTGACGGGCGGTTGGCAGGCAGGGGCTGCGTCCTTCGCGGACGCGGTTGTCTGCAGTTTGTTTTCGTGACGTATTTCAATGAAGGAGGCTTCAATCCTATGATTCATCCTGATATTGACCATATCCTCATCAGTGAAGAGGAAGCTACCGAAATCACCACCCGTCTTGCCGCGGAGATTGACCGCACCTACGCGGGTGAGGGCAACAATCTGGTGTTGCTGTGCATCCTGAAGGGCTCGGTCGTGTTCATGGGGGAACTGATGAAGCATATCACCGTACCGGTGGAGATTGACTTCATGCGTGTTTCCTCTTACGGCTCGGGCACTGCTTCCAGCGGCTCTGTCCGCATCATTCTGGATGTGCTGCGCAATGACATCACCTCCTGCGATTTCCTGATTGTGGAGGATATCATCGACTCCGGCCGCACGCTTGCCTACCTGAAGGATTACCTGCTGCTGAAGGGCGCGAAATCCGTCCGCACCGTGACGCTGCTGGATAAGCCCAGCCGCCGCACGGTGGACTTTACCCCCGACTTTGTTGGCAAGGAGATTCCCGACGAGTTTGTGGTAGGCTATGGTCTGGATTACGATGAGAAATACCGCGCACTGCCTTATGTGGGTGTGCTGAAAGAGGAAGTATATTCCAAATAAGCACGGAATTTAGCAGGAATCGTTGCACAATTTTCCATTTTATGGTATGATAAACAAAGTGGGTGCAGGCAAGTGCCGTGCCCGCCATGATTTACTTTTTCAGGAGGTAATTCCCATGCTTGTATCCGCGAAGGAAATGCTGGATAAGGCCAAGGCCGGCCATTATGCCGTTGGCCAGTTTAACATCAACAACCTGGAATGGACTAAGGCCGTTCTGCAGACCGCTCAGGAGCTGAACAGCCCCGTGATTCTGGGCGTCAGCGCCGGTGCCGGTAAGTATATGTGCGGTTACTCCACGGTTGCCGCGATGGTAACCGAGATGATCAAGAACCTGGGTATCACCGTTCCCGTTGCCCTGCATCTGGATCATGGCACCTATGAAGATGCCAAGAAGTGCATTGAGGCCGGTTTCTCCTCCATCATGTTCGATGGTTCTCACTATCCCATCGCCGAGAACATCGAAAAGACCACCGAGCTGGTTGGCATTTGCCACAGCAAGGGCATCTCTCTGGAGGCTGAAGTAGGTGCCATCGGCGGCGAAGAAGACGGCGTGCTGGGCGGCGGCGAAGTGGCCGATCCTGCCGAGTGCAAGATGATCGCTGACCTGGGCATTGATATGCTGGCTGCCGGTATCGGCAACATTCACGGCGTATATCCGGCCAACTGGCCCGGTCTGCGCTTTGAAGCGCTGGATGCCATTCAGCAGAAGACCGGCAAGATGCCTCTGGTTCTGCACGGCGGCACCGGTATCCCGGACGGTCAGATCCGCAAGGCTATCGACTTGGGCGTGTCCAAGATTAACGTGACCACCGAATCCCAGCTGGTATTCGCTGCCGCTACCCGCTCCTACATCGAGGCGGGCAAGGATCAGCAGGGCAAGGGCTTCGACCCCCGCAAGCTGCTGGCTCCCGGCGTGGAAGCCATCAAGGCCAAGGTTACCGAAAAGATGCAGCTGTTCGGCTCTGTCGGCAAGGCCTGATTAACGTTATATCAAAGAAACCCGTGGGAGGCGCGAACCTCTCACGGGTCTTTCTTTATTTGATTCTCGCGTGGCGTTGAATAAAGTGAAACAGGGAGGAACCCATGACCAGCCCCAGCGTGATCATCAGGATGTCCTTCATCGCCTGCACGGCGACCGCGGCCCCCTGTGCGCCGTCACCTTGTGCGATAAATCGCATGGCTCGGTAAAGCCCGAGACCGGGCACGAAGGGAATCAGCACCATAATAATGTATACGGTGGCAATGTGACGGCTCTTTCTGGCACAGACTTCCGCAAGCAAAGCACCGATGGCGGAGGCAATCAACATGGCGACCGCCTCGTCCTTCAGCAGCAGAGAAGTGATAATCCAATAGAACAGATAGCCTACGCCGCCGACCAGCCCGGCAATGGGCATTGCCTTTGACGGAACGTGGAATAATAAGGCAAAACCTACCGTGGCGGCAATGCTCGCGATGAATACCAACAGGCCTTCAGGCATTACAGCACACCTCCCAGCAGGCCGAAAACGTAGTTTGCGCCGACCGCTCCGCCTACAATCATACAGGCGTGCAGCAGCGCCTCGGCAAAATGGGCAACGCCGGAAAGAAAGTCGCCTCGCATGGTATCCCGCACGGCGTTCGTCATGGCAATGCCGGGGACAAAAGGCATAAGCGCGGCACCGACGATTGTGTCGATTACACCGATTCCGGTAAAGGATTGGAAAGCCAGCGGCAGCAGGGTCGTCAGGAAGGAGCCGATAAGGGACTGCATAAACGGCCCGCCGGACGAGGAGAAAAAGACGGCATGAAGGACTATCTGGACAAGTGCGGCAACTACGGCGGAGATGATGGCAGCCGCAGTGTTGTCCCCAGACAGCTGTGGATACGTGTTGAGCTGCGCATTGATGTCCAGTTGGCTTCCGGCAATGGCCCCGATGAGTGCCAGGACGACGGCAATGAC
>JAZUDA010000178.1:0-4539 GCA_045639455.1 Clostridia bacterium
TAATGGGGAGTATGGCTGGCTGACTTTCTTACGAGCGCGAAGCTCTTGGAGGTGATGACAGACCATTGCTCCCACATTATACAGCTTAGGCAATGAGATGTCCCTGGCCTGTGGCTGGCTGCCACCAACGTGGGGCAAATATATTGTAACAGGAGGAAAGGCATATGCGTAATATGAACCGCGTGGGAAAAGCGAATACCGGATGTGCCTTTCTGCCTTAAAACAGGACGGTCTTGTCCCGTATTCGCTTGCCTGCACCCGCAGACAAGCGTTTTTTGATTGAAAAAGGAGTATGAAAATGGAAGAAAAGACAGAACCGAAAACCGTCCGCCGTCCGGGTCGGGCAAAGTTGGTCTGCGGTTTTCTGAAGGGCAGTTGGCTGATGTTCGCGCTGTGTACCTTCTGTGCCGCCGTCAGCGCCCTGGCGGACATGGTCACGCCGCAGATTATCCGCGTCGCGGTGGATAACGTGCTGGGCGGGCAGAGCACAGAGGGGCTCTCCTCCCTTGTTCAAAAAATCATTTCCCTCTTCGGCGGCACCGAGAACCTGCGCAGGAATCTGTGGATCATGGCCTGCGGCATCATGCTCTCCGCGCTGGTCAAGGTGCTGTGTCAGTACGGCTTCCGGGTCACCAACGCCCGTGGCAGTGAAACCATGGTCAAGACCATGCGGGACACGCTGTACCGTCATATTGAGCGACTGCCCTTCCGCTGGCATATGCAGAACCACACGGGTGACATCATCCAGCGCTGCACCAGCGATATCGATATGACCCGCAACTTTATCTCCGAGCAGCTGACCAATATCATCCGCATCCTGATGCTGCTGGTGATGAGCATTCTCTTCATGGTGGGCATGAATCCCTGGCTGACGCTGATTGCGATCCTGCCCATGCCTATTATTATGATGTACAGCTTCCGCTTCCACCGGAAAATCGGCGATGCCTTTGAAGAGTGCGATGAAAATGAGGGCAAGCTGTCCGCCATGGCGCAGGAAAACCTGACCGGCGTGCGGGTAGTGCGTGCCTTCGGGCGGGAAAAGTACGAGCGGGATCGCTTTGAAAAGCACAACGATTACTATACCGGACTGTGGAAAAAAATGTCTAAAATCATGGCCCGGTTCTGGAGCGTGTCCGACGTGCTGGTGGGCCTGCAGATTATGCTGGTGGTGGTATTCGGCGTGGTGTTCTGCCTGAACGGGCAGATGAGCAGCGGCGAATATATCGCCTTCATCAGCTACAACAGTATGCTGGTATGGCCCGTGCGTATGCTGGGCCGGATGATTTCCGAAATGAGCAAGGCCGGCGTGGCCATTGACCGTATCGGCTATATCATGGACGCGGAGGAAGAAAAAGATCAGCCCGGCGCGATTGAGTGCGACATGACGGGCGACATCCGCTTTGACCATGTAAGCTTCGGCTACGAAGAGGGGCATGAGTTGCTCCACGATGTTAGCCTGACTATTCCCGCAGGCACCACGTTAGGCATATTAGGCGGCACGGGTAGCGGCAAAAGCACGCTGATGTACCTGCTGGACCGCCTGTACCCGCTGGAAAAGGGAACCATTACCGTGGGCGGTACGGACATCCGGCAGATCCGGCTGTCCCACCTGCGGAGCAATATCGGCATTGTGCTGCAGGAGCCGTTCCTGTTCAGCCGCACCCTGCGGGAAAACCTGGGCGTGACGGATGAAAGCCTGACCGAGCAGGAACTGAATGACGCTGCCCGCGCCGCCTGTCTGGATGAGACCATTGCCTCCTTCGTCAAGGGCTACGATACCTTCGTAGGCGAGCGTGGCGTGACCCTTTCCGGCGGGCAGAAGCAGCGCGCCGCCATCGCGCGGATGCTGACGCAGAAAACGCCCATCATGATTTTCGATGATTCGCTCAGCGCTGTTGATACGGAGACGGACGCGAAAATCCGTGCCGCGCTGGAAAAGCGGTTTGGCTCCGCTACCATCATCCTGATTTCCCACCGCATTACCACCCTGTCCAAGGCGGACCGGGTACTGGTGCTGGATCATGGACGCGTGGCACAGCTGGGTACGCCGGAGGAGCTGAAAAATCAGCCCGGGCTGTACCGGCAGATTTATGACATTCAGAGCATTTCCGGCGAGGAGGTGAACGCGTGATGGAAGAGCAAAAGAACAAGCAGGTTTCCCTGCCCTTCTTCGGCATTCCGAAGCTGATTCCCTTTATCCGCAAATACCGTTCCCTGCTGCTGGTAATGGTGCTGTGCGGCTTGGCCTCCACCTGCGTGGATATTTCCGTTCCCCTGCTGCAGCGATACGCCCTGAACCACTTCATCGGTTCCGGCACTTTGGATACCCTGCCCGTCTACCTGGCCATTTATGTGACCATCGTCATCATCGGTGCGCTGTGTAACTATCGCAGCTGCTCCGGCGCCATGGACGTGGAGGTCAGCGTGAACCGGGATCTGCGGAATGAAGCCTTCAATCATCTGCAGACACTCTCCTTCAGCTACTTCAACCAGAACAGCGTGGGCTACATTCATTCCCGCATCATGAGCGATACCTCCCGTATCGGCGGGCTTGTATCCTGGACGCTGATGGACAGCGTCTGGCACATCAGCTACCTGATTGGTTCCATCATTGTGATGCTGATTGTGAACGCCCGTTTGGCGCTGCTGGTAATGACCATTCTGCCCCTGATTGTGATTCTCTTCAGCATTTTTCAGAAGGGGCTGATTCAGGCGAACCGGCAGATTCGGGAGCTGAACAGCAAGATTACCGGCGACTTCAACGAGGGCATTACCGGTGCCAAGACCATCAAGACGCTGGTAATCGAAGACAAGATGGCCGGCGATTTTACGAAGGATACAAAAGAAATCCGGCAAAAGAGCATCCGTGCCGCCCGTCTCCGCGGCCTGTTTTCCGCCACCATGCACCTTGCGTCCAGCGTAGCGCTGGCCATCGTGCTGTGGCAGGGCGGCTACATCGCCGAAAGCGAGGTCGGTACCTTCAGCATGTTCATGAGCTATGCCGAAGGCATGATGGAGCCGGTGCGGTGGATTATCGATGCCATCAGCGATGTAATCACAACGCAGGTAAACATCGAGCGCCTGACCCGGCTGCTGGAAACAAAGAGCGATGTGACCGATACTCCCGACGTTATCGCGAAATACGGCGACAGCTTTGAGCCGAAGCGGGAAAACTGGGAGCCGATTCGAGGCGATATCGAGTTCCGCGATGTCAGCTTCCGCTACCCGGACGGCGATGAGTATGTACTGGAGCACTTCAACCTGAAGATTCCTTTCGGCAGCAATATCGCCATTGTAGGCGAAACGGGTGCCGGGAAGAGCACGCTGGTGAACCTGGTCTGCCGCTTCTTTGAGCCTACCGAGGGCGTCGTGCTGATTGACGGCAGGGATGCCCGGGAACGGAGCCAGCTGTGGCTGCACAGCGCCATCGGCTACGTTCTGCAGACGCCGCACCTGTTCAGCGGCACGGTACGGGAGAACCTGCTCTACGGCAATCCCAACGCCACACAGGAGCAGATTGACCGGGCGCTGGCGCTGGTTTCCGCCACGGATGTGGTGGCCCGCATGGACAACGGCATTGATTCCGACGTGGGCGAGGGCGGCGACATGCTCTCCACCGGTGAAAAGCAACTGCTGTCGTTTGCCCGCGCAATCCTGGCCGACCCCCGCATTCTGGTGCTGGACGAGGCTACGGCAAGCGTGGACACCCTGACCGAGCAGAAAATTCAGAACGCCATCGACACCATTATCAAGGGACGCACCAGTCTGGTCATCGCCCACCGCCTGTCCACTGTCAGGAATGCCGACCTGATCCTTGTGGTCAACGACGGCAAGATTGTGGAGCAGGGCACCCACAAGGAACTGCTGGCCATGAAGGGCTACTATTACCGGCTCTACACCCGCCAGTACGAGGACGAAGCCACGGGCTCCCTTTTGAACGGCTGATAAAGATTGCAATCTTTCCCTTTTTCGGCTATAATGTCAGGCGTAGTGACGCAATTATGAAAGGACGGTCCTTTTCAAAATGGATTTTAAAACGATGATTGCCCAGGGCATTGAGCAGAGCATCCGGGAGAACTTCCCTCAGGCGGCGACCCTGCCCACGGTAGAGGAAATCGAAGGTTTTTTGGAGATCCCGCCGGAGAAAAAGCTGGGCGACTATGCCTTCCCCTGTTTCAAGCTGGCCAAGTCCCTGCGGATGGGCCCGCCCATGATCGCGCAGAAGCTGGCGGCCACCGCGGCCGACCCGCAGGTGGCGCGGGTGGAATGCGTAGGCGGATATCTGAATTTCTTCCTGAACCGGGATAACTTCTCCGAAAAGACGCTGAAGGCCGTGCTGGAGGCAGGCGAAAACTGGGGCAAGGATACCATTGGCTCGGGCAAGACGGTCTGTCTGGACTATTCTTCCATTAATATCGCCAAGCGTTTCCATATCGGGCATCTGTCCACCACCATGCTGGGTCATTCCCTGAAGCGCATTTATGAGTACCTGGGCTACACCACCGTGGGCATCAACCATCTGGGCGACTGGGGTACCCA
>JAZUDA010000179.1:0-4927 GCA_045639455.1 Clostridia bacterium
CCCAGCGCATGATGACGCTGGAGGAATGCCTGATCTGGATCCGCCAGTATCCCGGCCTGATGCTGAATATCGACCTGAAGCACTACGGTGCCGATGTGGCAAGGCAGGCGGCGGAGCTAACCGACTCTTACGGCCTCACCGGACGCACCGTCTTTAACGGCCTGAACGGTGAAGGTTTGGCAATGATTCACAAGCTGGGGCTCTTCACCGAGGGCTCCCCCGAGGGCAAGTATGGCATGGAAAACTTCGATGCCCTGTGGGACGGCGGCAAAATCATGATGGACGCGGTCTGCATCTATTGGAAGGATATTTCCCCCGAGTATGTGAAGACGCTGAAATCGCTCTACGGCGAGGACATTGCCATTTGGTCCTTCGGCATAGATACGGATTCTTCCGTCAAGCTGGCATACGAAAACGGCATTTCCCTGGTGCTGGCCAACGACCCGTTCCCCGCGCTGGCCTTCAAAAAGAAACACAACCTGTAAGTTGCCTAAAGAGTCTTCAGCCCTGTCGGTTATTGCGCCGGCAGGGCTGAATTCGTTTTCGGATTATTCCCGGTTCTCCCGCAGCACGCCGTGCCGCTTCATAATAGCAAGCAGCTGATCGTGCGGAATCGCATAGGCCGTGTTGCCGTTGCGGCCTTCCATATCCTCCGCGTTGACAAGGGCGTTCATGATAGCCTCCTCGGTGGCATCCGTTACTGCCCGGAACAGCGGGTCAAGCTGCTCATCGCCCAGGAGCGTCACGGTCGTCAGCCGGCAGGTATAGGCGTTTTCGTTGGCGGTTGAGAAGGCAAGAAAGATATCGCCGGAGCCGGACCCATTCCCCCTGCCCAGTTTCGCCATACCCAGACCGGCGCGGCGCGCCAGCTTGGACAGCTGCCACGGCAGAACCGGGGCATCCGTCGCCACAACCGCAATCATGGAGCCGTCCCCCTCCTTGGGAGAAAGCCGGGCAGTCTTTGTTTCATAGCCTTGAATTTCCCGGCCCAAGGGGATGCCGCGGAAGTTCAGTTCATCCCGCCGGCCGTGGTTTGCCTGCACCAGCACCCCAACAGTGTATTCCCCCACGCCTGTCTTTACAATACGGGAGGACGTCCCGGTGCCGCCCTTGAATCCGTGGCAGCGCATGGCGGTACCGCCGCCCACATTGCCTTCCCGGACGGGGCCGGGCGCAGCGCTGTCGAGAGCCTCCCTCGCGTGGCGTTCCGTTACGCGGAAGCCGTTGATATTGTTCAGAAGGCCGTCAAACGTCTCCCCAACCACGGGATAGAAATACCCGTAACCGGGAACCGCCTGCCCGTTCGCGTCCTCGATGGCATAGAAATAATCATTCTCCACCATCCATTTTGCGGCGGCATCCCGTACAACGCCCACGCTGTTGGTATTCGTAATCATCACAGGGCCGTGCAGCAATCCGGAGTCATCCAGCCAGTGCGTGCCCGTCATTTCGCCGTTTCCGTTCAAATCCGCCCGTCCCGCGAACACCGCGCTTTTGCGGTGGCCCCTGGGCAGGATGCAGGTAACGCCCGTCCGGGCGAACTCGCTCTCCGGGGTAGTATCCGGCGAGGGTGTACCCTCGATTACCGTGCAGAAGCCCACTTCCACACCGGCTACGTCAGTAATCGCGTTATTCGGTCCGCACTGTCCGTCAAAGGGGATGCCCATTTCTCTTGCTTTCATCTTTTTTCCCTCCGTTATGATTGATTTATCTTTGAATCGTATTCCCCGGCATGAATCGCGAACTGCTTAGGTGTGATGCCCGTTTCTGTCCTGAACTGTCTGATAAAATGATACACGTTGCCATAGCCCAGCTGCTCTGCGGTATCGCTGACGGATGAACCGCTTTGCAGCATGGTTTTTGCCTTTTCAATCCGCATCAGCACCAGGTCACGCCTCGGCGTTATGCCGAAAAGGCTCTTGTACAGAGCATGCAGCCGGGACTCGCTGATGTGGACATGATTTGCCAGCACCGGCACCGTCCAGTCCTGCCACGGTTCCGAAAGCATCCGAGAGCGCAGCGTCCGCAGATGCTCCTCCGTTTCCGGGCCGATGGTTCGCACGGCGGTGGTCGGCTCCAGCGCATGCGCCACACGGATGAACAGCTCCTCCAGCTTGACCCGCTGCAGCTGCGGCCAATAAGTATGCTGCGCGAAAAACTCCATTTCCATGAAGCACACAATATCGCTGAGGGCCGTGGGCTGATTGGGATGGTACAGCACATCGGGCCTCAGGCGATATTGCCCCATCAGTTCTTTCACATCCCCGGTAATGTTCATCCAATCATGGAGAAGGGGTTCGTGCGCTTCGAAATGCTGGCTTGCCCCCGGAGAGAAAACGATCAGCGATCCTTTTTCCACATGGCGTTTTTTTCCGTCCAGCACCATTGTCACAGGCGTCAGGAAATGCAGCAGCACATAATCCGATGTGCCCTTGGGCCGGTCAAGCACGAAATTGCTCTTTTCCGCCCATCGGTGACGTACCCGTATCACACTCGTTTCCATGGTGTCCTCCGTCTCATCAAGTGCGTTCATTGTAGCAACAAAAAGAGAAAATGTCAACTTTTCAGTTGACGCGCGTATTGTTTCCGACCATGAAAAGGCTATAATAAAAATAAATTGAGGTGCCTGGGAATACAATAACAGAAAGGCGGAACTACGCGTGAAAAGGATGAGAGTCGGCCTTATCGGCTGCGGAAGCATCAGCCAAACCTATTTGAAGAACTCCAAGGGGATCTACGCTGACAGTTTTGAAATTGTCGCCGTCAGCGATATTCGCCGCGAGGCAGCGGAGGCCAAGGCGAAGGAATTCGGCATCGCCAAGGTGCTCACCACCGAGGAAATGCTGGCGGCCCCGGAAATTGACGTCATTTTGAACCTGACCGTTCCCACCGCCCACCGGGATATCATCATCCGGGCGCTGGAGGCTGGCAAGCATGTCTATACCGAAAAGCCTTTTGGCGTCAGCATGGACGATTCCAACGCCATCATGGCCGCCCTCAAGAAGAGCGGCAAGCAGCTTGGCAGCGCGCCCGATACCTTCATGGGCATGCCCTGCCAGACCGCGCTGAAGGCAATCAAGAGCGGCTACATCGGCGATGTGATGGGGGCAAATTGCCTGTGCATCCATCCCACCCACGGCAATGAAAACTGGCATCCGGAACCGTTCTTCTTCTATCAGCGCGGCGCCGGCCCCATGTTTGACATGGGCGCGTATTACTTCAACATGCTGATTCCCATGATGGGTCCCGCGAAGCGCGTCATGTGCATGCAGACCATGAATTTCAAGGAGCGGCTGATCAACACCATGCCGCACAAGGGTGAATATATCCACGTTGAAGTGCCGACCCATGTGGTCAGCCTGATCGAGTTTGCCTCCGGCGCTACGGTCACCTTCATGAACACGTTGGATGTATGGAATTCCAAGCAACCCTGGATTGAGATTTACGGCACGGAGGGCACGATTATCCTCCCCGATCCCAACCATTTCTCCGGCGAAGTGCTTATGACCCGCCTCGGTTACGGTGAGAACGCGTGGGTAAAGGTGCCCGACCTGGTGGAATACAAGGATACCCAGCGCGGCGCGGGGCTGGCCGATATGTGCAAGGCCATCGCGGAAGGCCGTCCCATCCGCCCCTCCGCCGAAATGGCCTGCCATGTGAACGAAATCATCAACGCGTGTGACATCGCGGCCGAAACCGGCAGCGCCTACACGCTGCAGACCACCTGTGAGCCCCCGAAGGGCCGCTGGGAAAAGGATTGAGATAAAGGAGAATTGCCATGAAAATCGCATGCGGTACCGTACTGTTCCGCCAGCATCCGCTGGAAAAGGCGCTGGACATCATCAAATCCATCGGTTTTGAATATGTGGAAACCCAGTCCGTAGGCCCCTGGTGCCCCCACGTCAATGTGGAAACGGATGACCCCATCCGCTATGCCGAGCTGGTTAAGTCCTACGGCTTCAAGGGTACCACCGCGCTGTGGATGCGCAACGGGCAGCTGATTTCCAATGACTCCGTGGTCGAGTGGGCTATCCGCACGCTGGAGTGGGCCAAGGCGGCAGGCATTCCCGTGGTGAACACCGGCGACGGCTTCAAGAAGCACGATATGACCGATGAGGCCGCGATGGCGCTTTACCGGGAGCGCATTGAGAAAATCCTGGAGGCCTGCGAACGTCTGGAAACGAAAATCGCCATCGAACCGCACGGCACCTTCTCCCTGACCGGGGACGGCCTGGCCAACCTGATGGCGGCTTCGGACTCCAAGTGGCTGGGTGTGAACTATGACGCCTGCAATATCTACCGTGCCTCCTATGTGGAAAGCAAGGATGACTGCCACAGCACGGTCAAGCTGGAAAACAAGGATGATGAGGCCGAGGTGCTTCGCCGCGTCATCGGACGCGTGGTGCATGTCCACGCGAAGGATTACCTTGCCGGTCACTGCGCACCCCTGGGCGAGGGAAATGTGAAGGTGGCTGAGTGCCTGGAAATCCTCAAAAACGCCGGCTACAGCGGCGCCGTCTCCCTTGAAACAGAGGGCGATGAGAGCCTTGAGGTTTCCACCGAATTTGCCCGCAAGGGATACGCGTTCCTCCGTAACCGCTCAATAACACGCACCTGTCAACGGCCCCCGAAGCATGGGATAATATGTCTGCGAGATTCTAATAGAATCCAATAGAATCTATTAGAAAACATAAGACAGGGAGGCTGTGCAATGGGAGTGCAGGCAATGAAACACGCGGCACTGCTGCAGGAATGGTCAGGACGGATAGCTGAATGCCGTTCCAGCAGGATGTCAGTAAGGACCTGGTGCAGCGAACAAGGAATCCCCATCAAGACATACTACTATTGGGAGAAGAAATTCGTCACCGAAGCAACCAGGCAACTCAACCTTCCGGCCCCCACACAAGCCGGTTCGCTGCTGCGTGTT
>JAZUDA010000180.1:0-4193 GCA_045639455.1 Clostridia bacterium
CGTAAATTTTCTTTTCAGCCCCTTTCAGAGACCGCGCAATACACCCGAAAAAAGTTTTCCACAGGCTTCAAAAAAAGTTATCCACAAGTTTTCCACAGCTTTTCCACAGTGAAAATCAAAGTTTTCCACAGGAAAAAGCAAGGCTACAACAGGGTTTTTAAGGCTTTTCCACAGTTTCCACAGGTCCTACTACTACTACTGTTTATTATTACTACTGCCAATACTATATTATCCGCCGGGCGCACCCCGGCCGTCCGAAAAAAAGGAGGAACGAACCAAATGAAAATCCGAATGAATTCCGCGGACCTGTACAAGGCCATTACCACCGTGAACCGGGCGCTGCCCAGCCGCACAGGCACCGTGAACGACAACATTCTGGTGGAGACCACGGATGACGGCGTCCGCTTCACCTGCACCAACGGGCAGTGGACCATCCGCACCTGCACGGCCTGCGAGATTGAGGAAGAGGGCGCGGTGCTGATTCCCGGCAAGCTGGCCACGGATGTGACCCGTCTGCTTCCCACGGGCGATGTGAACATCGCGGTCAGCGACCAGATGGAGGTCACCTTCCGCACGCAGAAGGGCCGCACCAGCATGGGCGGCGCCTACGCGTCCGATTTCCCGAAAATCGAGGAAATCACCGAGGGCGCGACCTTCATCCTGCCCCAGAACAAAATGAAGGATATGCTGGGCAAGGTATACTTCGCCATCGCCACGGACGAAATCCGCCAGATTCTGACCGGCGGCTATATGGAAATCAGCAAGGAATGCACCACCGTAGTGGGCCTGGACGGCTACCGTCTGGCGGTGATGAAGGCCTACGGCGAGTACGACATCGGCGAAAAGGAGACCATCCACACCATCGTGCCCGGCCGCGTGATTTCCGAGCTGTCCAAAATGCTGGAGGATACGGACAAGCCCGTTACCTTCGTGCTGCAGCAGAACCATGTGAAGATCACCATGGACAATGTGGAGATGTTCTGCCAGGTGCTGACCGGCGAGTACATCAATTACCGCCAGATTCTGCCCAAGGATTACACCACCGCCCTCACGGTGGACCGGGCTTCCCTGCAGCGGGCCATTGAGCGCGCGGTGATCGTTTCCACCAACAAGCTGATTCGCCTCCGTCTGGAGGACGGTACGGTGGTGGTATCCGCCAACGCGGACGCGGGCAACATGACGGAGGAAATTCCCGCCGCAATCGACGGCAAGAACCTGTCCATCGCCTTCAACGGCCAGTATCTGCTGGACGTGATGCGGGTCATCAGCGATGACGAGCTGCATATTCACTTCAATTCCAACGTGTCCCCCTGCGTGTTCTGCCCGAAGGAGGGCGACGAATACATGTACCTGGTGCTGCCGGTGCGTGTGGCGGGTCAGTAAGCCGGATGGAAATCAAAAGTATGGAGTTGAGGCAGTTCCGGAATTATCCGGAGCTGTCTTTCATCCCGGGCAGCGGCATTACGGCGCTGTGCGGCCCCAACGGCAGCGGCAAGACCAACCTGCTGGAGGCCATTCATTTATGCTGCGTGGGCCGCTCCCACCGCGCGGTTCATGACCGGGAGCTGATTCGCGAGGGGCAAGCGGGCGCGGTCTGCCGACTGGAGGCGGAAAAGCGGGACGGCAGCCATACGGTGGGGATTCGCCTGGATGCCGCGGGCGCCAAAGTGAAGGCGGTCAAGGTGAACGGCAAGCCGGTGACCCGCATCGGGGAAATGATGGGGCAGATTAACTGCGTCATGTTTTCGCCGGAGGATCTGAGCCTGATCAAGGACGGGCCCGCGGTGCGGAGGCGTTTCCTGGATATGCAGCTGTCACAGATGTACCCCAATTATTTCTACACGCTGCAGCAGTACAACCGTGTGCTGGAGCAGCGAAACAGCCTCCTGAAAACGTCCCCGGACGAGGCGGAATCGCAGCTGCCCGGCTGGGACGAGCAATTGGCGGTCGCGGGTGAAACCATTGTGCGGTACCGCCGCGGTTTTCTGGAAAAGCTGTCCGCGCGGGCAGCGGAGAACTACGCGCAGATTGCGGGGCCCTCGGGGGAGCCGTTTCAAGTACGGTACTCGGGGCAGCTGGCGGAAAAGGACGATGTGGCCGGGGAGATGCTGCGGCAGCTGAAGAGCCGCCGTCATGAGGATTTCTTCCGCGGCTGCACCACGTTCGGCCCGCACCGGGACGATCTGTCGCTGACGCTGTCCGGCCGGGAGATGAAGCTTTACGCCTCCCAGGGGCAGACGCGGACGGGCGCGTTATCACTGAAGCTGGCGGAGCTGGATATGATGGAGCGGCTGCAGGGGGAAAGCCCCGTACTGCTGCTGGACGACGTGATGAGCGAGCTGGACCCGTCCCGCCGCGAAATGCTGCAGAGCCGCATCCGTGACATTCAGACATTTATTACCTGTACCGATGAGGCGGATCTTGGCCGCGCCATGTGCCGGGAGGTCATTCGCGTATCGCGCGAGGATGGCTGCGCCGTGCTGCACCGGGATGGAGAAACAAAATGAACGACAGAAAAACGAAAATCAACAAGAAAAAGCTGGCCGGGCTGATTGCCTTTACGGCGGCGCTGGTGCTGCTGATCATCTGGCTCTTCGGCGGGTTCTCCGGAAGGACGAATTCGGGCGCGGTAAACGCCTCCCAGCTGCCCTGCACGGGGGACGAGAACGTGCAGATGTTCGGCCAGAATATCGTCTACTATGACGGCGGCAATATTCTTTGCGTTGGCCCGGGCGGGGACATCAAGTGGCGCTTCGCCATCGGCATCGGCGCGGAGTTTGACGCGGGTGACGAGTACGTGGCCGTGTGGAACAGCAACCAGCTCTACATTCTGGACAGCTCGGGCAATGTGACCTACAACGATGCCCAGCCGGAGCCGGTACAGTTCGCCGTGGTGGGCAAGAAGTACGTCTGCGCCGCCATCGGCGAAAACACCGCCACCACGCTGCTGATCAAGGATATCATGGGCCAGCCCATCGATACGGAGACGGAGACCTACGAGAACCTGCTGCTGCTGGACATGGGCTTTTTCGGCGACAACGGTCAGTACATGTGGACCCTTTCCATGGACATTTATTCCACCGCGGCGAACACCGTTTTGAACCTGTTCGAGGTCAGCAAGATGAACTCCGGCGAGGTGGACTTAGGATCGGACATCACCTATGACGTGGTCTACACGGGCTCCGAAATCGACGTGTTCTCCACCCGCAAGATGCGCGTCTACACTACCAAGGGCACGGAAAACACCGCCGCCGCACAGCTGATCTACGGCTGGAAGCTGGCGGATATCAGTATGGACAACGGCGCCGCCTACCTGCTGACCTCCACCGGCGAAATATCCGGCAGCAGTCTGCGAGAATTGCGCGTACTGCTCAACGGCAGCGACAAGCGCTTTACCCTGCCCGAAAACTGCGCCGGAGCACTACTGCGCGGGCAGTACCTATACGCCATTTCCGCGGGGAAGATTTTCCGCTGCCCCGTCCGCGGCGGTGTTTTTGAGGAGTACACCGTCACAGGATTGAAGGGCGAGATTACAGGCGTTTTGGGCAAGACAACCGACGGAAAGGCCGTCATCCGCTGCGGCAACCTGATGTACAGCGTTCCGCTGCCGTGACGGAGACGGAAACGGAGACGGAGACGAAGACGGAGACGGAGACGAATTCGGGGGCTGCCCGCCCCCGAAGGGCCCCCGGGCAGGGAACACGTTCCCTGCACCCTTTTACAGGGATTTTTAGAGGCGTGTTTGGCGGGAGTGAGTTGCTTTTATGCGGGAGTGCGATGATTCACTCCGCGGGAGTGAGATGGTTCACTCTGCGGGAATGCCATGATTTACTCTGCGGGAGTGCGCTTCCGGCCGGTCTCCTTGAGGCGGAATGCAAGCATTCCCCTCTTCGTCGCCCCGCCTGAAGCCTGCGGCCGGAACAGGTTCCGTCCGCGCCTCGCGAAGCACGAGGGCATCCCGCCGAGGCATATAATGACACGAAAAACATAGTTTTCTTCTTACGACCGTGTATATCTCAAAAAAAATAAACCGGGGAGATGATCTCGCGGGAAGCGAGGCATCTCCCCAAATCCGTCCCCCATAACAGGGTGCAGGGAGTATGCTCCCTGTTCAGGGTTTCAGAGGCAGACGCCCCTGAACGTCCCTTCATTCCCATCTCAAACCCAATATATCTCATAAAAAATAAACCGCG
>JAZUDA010000181.1:0-1519 GCA_045639455.1 Clostridia bacterium
TCTATAAGTCCTCTCTTCTTCCGGGCGAAAAATGGATTTCCGCGACCTGCTATGTTTTGTTGCGTGGCGATTCCGGCGTTCCGCTGGTGATTATGTTGGGCTTCAGCTGTCTGGACACCATGGCCAGCGACAACCGGGAGCTGCAGATGAGGCTGACGCAGGATGGGCAGTTGATTGAGGGCCTGGCCAGCGGGTATCTGGCGCTGTACTTTGTCAACCTGGATGAGAGCACATTCCGTGTGTACTCCGTGGATGGAAAGCGGCTGCCGGATACGAAAGAAATGGTATCCCATGGCGGCGATTCTCTTGCGCTGCTGCGGCAATTCAGCCATTCCAAAGCGGTGCATCCCGAGGACACCCATCTGTTTGATGAAATTACCGTGGAGTCTGTGCGGGAGCGTCTTGCCCACGCGAAAAGATTTAACGTGCGCTTCCGCCGCAACTACGGCGGGGAATATCTGTGGTCCGAAATGGATATCATCAAGGCGGAGGGCATTGACGAGCGAGCGAACGCCATTACCATCGGTTTTGCCGAGCGGGATGACGCGATCCGCCATCAGCAGGAATACCAGGAGCAGCTGGCAGATGCGCTGGAAGACGCGGAAATCGCCAACCGCTCCAAGACCAGCTTCCTGTTTAATATGTCCCACGATATCCGCACGCCGATGAACGCCATTTCCGGCTTTACCGCCATGGCGAAAAAGAACCTGACCAACCCGGAAAAACTGAAGGATTATTTGGATAAAATCGAGATATCTTCCACGCAGCTGCTTGGATTAATCAACCAGGTTCTGGAGATGAGCCGGATTGAGTCCGGTAGGCTCGAACTGAATGAAGAGAATGTGTTCATTCCTGCCAAGTACGAGAACCTGGTTACAACACTATCGGAGCAGGCGCGTGCGAAAGGCCTGGTATTCAGCTCCACCCTGCGGGATTTGGTGCATCCCTTCGTCCTCGCGGATGACGCGCGGATGACCCAAATTACCATCAATATTACGGGTAACGCCATCAAATACACCCCTGCGGGAGGACGTGTCGACTTCTCGTTGCAGGAGGTTCCCTGCGAGAAGGCAGGTTACGCCCGATATGTCTTTACGGTCAGCGATACGGGAATCGGCATGAGCTGGGAGTATCAGCAGCACTTGTTTGAGCCCTTTACACGGGAAAAGTCAGCCACGACAGAAAAAATACAGGGGACCGGGCTTGGACTTTCCATCGTGAAAACGCTGGTGGACCTGCTGCACGGGAAAATGAAGGTAGAAAGCGAGCTGGGCAAGGGTACCTGCTTCAGCGTGACGGTAGACCTGAAAATCGGTTCTCCGGTTGAAAACTCCGCCGGCTCCGGCCGGGAAATTGATCCCCGCTCGTTTAAAGGCATGCGTGTGCTGCTGGTGGACGACAACGAGATGAACCGGGAAATTGCCACGGACATTCTGACCGAGACAGGCTTCGTTGTGGAGGAGGCCCGTGACGGTGATGAAGCAGTGAAAATGGTAAAAAGGACGCTGAAAACCGGAAA
>JAZUDA010000182.1:0-3744 GCA_045639455.1 Clostridia bacterium
TAAGCTGTCAAGCGCATGACGGTAAGCGGACGTTACCACAGAAACATATTCCGGTCTTTTCAGCCTTCCTTCTATTTTCAGAGAGGCAACTCCGGCAGCCTGTAAAGCAGGCAGATCATCCCGAAGCATGACATCCCGCGGGGAAAGCCAGGCGCCACGCTTGCCGTCAAATTCATAATCAAGCCTGCACGGCTGAGCACAGCGGCCCCGATTGCCGCTTCTCCCGCCGACCATGCTGGAAAAAAGGCACTCGCCGCTCATGGAAACGCACTGCGCTCCATGAACGAACACTTCAATCTGCGCACCCGTGTCGCAGCACGCGCGGATCGTATCAAGGCTGCATTCCCTGGCAAGCACCACGCGTTCCAACCCCATGGCAAGTGCCTGCTCCACACCCTGTGGGTTATGGATGGCCATCTGAGTACTGGCATGAAGCGGCAGCGAAGGGAAAGAGCGATGAAACAGGGAGGCAACACCTAAATCCTGCACAAGCGCAGCATCGGCGCGCAGACGCGTCAGAAGCTCCCCTACACGGTACACGTTCTCCAGTTCGGCTTCTTTCACAAGGGTGTTGACGGTCACATATACCCGCACATGATGGGCGTGGCAGTAGGAAATAGCCTCGGAAAGGGATTCCTCGTCAAAATTCGCGGCTGTAGCCCTGGCTCCAAAGGAAGTGAAGCCAAGATAGACCGCGTCCGCGCCGCTGCATACCGCGGCATGAAGGGCTTCCATGCTGCCGGCAGGTGCTAATAATTCCATCATTTTCCGTCCTTTGATTCGTTCAGGCGTAGATTCAGTTCCCTGTTTTCCCGGCGAAGGCGCGTATTTTCATCCTGCGCACGGGTCAGGTCGTTGGCCAGCTCAAGCATCACCATCAGGCTGGCGGTCTGTTCCGGCTGACCGGAAGCGAGCTGTGTTTCTTTTAATTTGCGGTCCACAAAGGCCGCGATGCGCCGTGTCTGCTCCTCCCCTTCGGTGGAGCGCAGTGAGATTTCATGTCCGCCGATACGTACCTTTACAAAATTTGTCATGATTGCCTCTTTTTGATATTTGCAGTTGAAGGCTCACCTGCCCATCGGCACAGCGAGCCTTCAAAAGATAAAATGTTTTACAGTTTCTCGAAAGGATATTCCTGGCCGAAGGTTTCCACGCGAATGGACTTAATCACCTGGGGGGTACGGGGCTTGTCCCGCATATCCCGGGGCGTATTCACAATCTTTTCCGCGGCATCCATGCCCTCAATCACCTTGCCGAAAGCAGCGTAAGCACCGTCCAGATGAGGAGAATTGCTGGTCATAATAAAGAACTGGGAACCGGCGGAATTGGGCATCATGCTGCGGGCCATGCTCAGAACGCCATAGGTATGCTTCAGAGGATTGGCTACGCCGTTCTGCTCAAACTCACCCTTGATGCAGTAGCCGGGGCCGCCAATGCCGATGCCCTTGGGATCGCCGCCCTGAATCATAAAGCCGGGAATTACGCGATGAAAAATCAGCCCGTCATAGAAGCCGCTGTTGGCCAGCGCCACAAAATTGCCCACGGACTGAGGGGCATAGTCAGGGTACAGTTCACCCTTCATTTCGGAACCGTTTTCAAGCGTGATGATAAAAGTAGGATTCATGGAAATCTCCCCTTTCAAAGAAAATACTTGTCTGAACTTGCCTGTAGAGTATATCAAAAAACACTGTATTCGTCAAGAAATCAGCTCCCCGAAGGAAAGAATAGAAACGTTTCCGGTTCAAAGTCCGTATCTCGCCCGATTTTGTCCATAATCCGGTCGAAATCTTCACCCTCCGCCGGAACGGGTGAAAAGTCATTTGCGGGCATGGCACCTGTCGTCAAAACGGGGACAAGTGATACGGTCGTACCCTGATAGGCACCGTTTGTGAAGCAAAGGCCTGTTTGGACCAGAAGCCCGTCAAACTCCGTAAGGTTCAGATTGCCTCCGAATACGAAATTGCCCAGCGAATAGAAAATCACGCCGCCGTGATACGCCTCCAATCCCTGCACCACATGCGGGTGGGCGCCGATAACAAGATTCGCGCCTGCATCGATAGCCTCATGCGCAATTTTTGTTTGAAGGCTGTTATGCAGCCGTTCGTACTCGTTGCCGAAGTGAGCCGTATAGACCACGGCATCGCAGCCCCAGGCGCGTAGCGCCTTGATTTCCTGCCGCAGATAAGAGGGGTTTTGTTTGTAGGTCGTCTCACGGATTCCGGCAAATCCGATGCGGAAGCCGTTCTTTTCATACACATACAATGTTCGATAACCGCTGTAGGGAACGGATACAGCCTCCAACGCGGCGCGTGTGGAGGACCTGCCGGCGGTTCCGTAGTCAATGTAATGATTATTGGCAATATTGCACAGATCAACACCGGAGACGGGCAAAACAGAGGCAAATCGGGTAGGACCGCGGAAATTATAAGTCTTTTCCACCTTGCCCGAGGCATCATCCTTCAGGACGCATTCCAGATTGATAACCGTCAAATCATCGGATTGGAAATAGTCCTGCACATTCCGGAAGGGATACGCCGGATCATTGGCGTCAAGAATGCTGTCAAAGGAGTTCTCTTTAGGGCGGGTCTTCTCCTCACTGCCCAGAACGCAGTCACCCACAAAGGTCAGCGTCACCTGGGTGTCGGGGAGCAGCGCTTTTTCCGATTGCACAACAGGAAACGGGAACGCTCCGCCAAGAGACTCCGTTACAATTACTGAATCGCCGATAGAAAGTACGGAATAGACCTTCCAGGCTGATAGGTTCTCTGAATTCGCGGCTAAGCAGACCGCATTCTGTTTATGTGCATCCACATCAGTACCGAAGTCTCGTTTGGACGTATCACCTATGTTGCGGAATCCTTGCTGACTGACGATATATCCATCACCGAATAGGAGGTTATACAGGTAGCAGTTGCCGCCTTCCCATTTAGTATACTTCCTGCTCGTAAACGGATAACAGCCCTCCGGGATTTCAGACGAGTCTGCAAAGCAATAATCAATCATCTCGCCTGCCCTGTACAGCACCGCCAATTGTCGGTCACGCACAAGGAGCAATCCGTTGCCGGAGGGAAACGTCACATCCTGCCATGTCTCCGGGATGAAAGTTGACCGATTATCCGGAATTGCTTCTTCGAGAACCGTAAAAGGAACGGAAATTCGGTTCGGATCTCCATCGCGAATCGCGAAGATAAGTTGATATTGCCCCGCTGTCAGAGGTTTCCCATTGGCGGTACCGTCAAAGGTAAAGACCGATTCAGCGAGGCCTTCCCGATGGATATTCCATGTACGGAGCATTTGACCCAAATCGTTTTGCAGCAAAACACGCAAATCCGTTTCACGGGACAGGCAGAGTTCGAAACGTATTTTTGTCTGACCCGGAACAATGGTATCGGTATCAGGAACCGCGAACAGCACTTTCGCCTTGGGGTTCATTACATGGACCTTCGCGGACGCGATATATCCCTGTCCTGTTTCGGAAAGCAGAGAGGCCACCATCTCGTAGTCTCCCCGGGGCAGGAACGCGCCGTCCGGTGTGCACGCGTCTGTTGAGAGCGTGAAGGTTCCGGAAGAGACCGGAGTCTGATAACAGTAATAAACGTCATCCATGACACCGTCCTCAAGCCAGACAGACAAAAGGCCGTCAGCGGGCACGGTGACGGCAACCTGATTATCCGCGTATGGCTGAATGTTTTCCGCTACCTTCAGCGACAGTTCCTCCGCCGAGGCACAGCCAAGCAGGAGCAG
>JAZUDA010000183.1:0-3061 GCA_045639455.1 Clostridia bacterium
CGAGGAGTTCGAATCCGAGGCCCGCGAAACCAAGCTGGGGCCGGAAGAGATTACCCGTGATATTCCCAACGTGGGCGATGACGCGGTGAAGGACCTGGATGAGGGCGGTGTGATCCGCATCGGTGCCGAGGTGAAGGCCGGCGATATCCTGGTTGGTAAGGTCACCCCCAAGGGCGAGACCGAGCTGACCAGCGAGGAGCGCCTGCTCCGTGCCATCTTCGGCGAAAAGGCCCGCGAAGTCCGCGATACCTCCCTGCGTGTGCCCCACGGCGAGGGCGGCGTGGTCGTGGATGTGAAGATCTTCACCCGCGAGAATCACGACGAACTGTCTCCCGGGGTCAACCAGATGGTCCGCGTCTATATCGCCCAGAAGCGTAAGATTTCCGTCGGCGACAAGATGGCCGGCCGTCACGGCAACAAGGGTGTTGTTTCCCGCGTACTGCGCGAGGAGGATATGCCCTTCCTGCCCGATGGCACGCCCCTGCAGATTGTGCTGAACCCCCTGGGCGTACCTTCCCGTATGAACCTGGGTCAGGTGCTGGAAGTGCACCTGGGCATGGCTGCCCGTACCCTGGGCTGGAAGATTGCCACGCCCGTATTTGACGGTGCGACCTTCGACGAGATTCAGGATCTGCTGGAGAAGTCCGGCCACAGCAAGGACGGCAAGACTACCCTGTATGACGGCCGTACCGGCGACGCGTTCGAAAACCCCATCACCGTCGGCGTGATGTACTTCCTGAAGCTGCACCACCTGGTCGATGATAAGATGCACGCCCGTTCCATTGGCCCGTACTCCCTGGTCACCCAGCAGCCGTTGGGCGGCAAGGCCCAGTTCGGCGGCCAGCGTTTCGGTGAGATGGAAGTTTGGGCCCTGGAAGCCTACGGCGCGGCCAACACCCTGCAGGAAATCCTGACGGTGAAGTCCGACGACGTATCCGGCCGTGTCAAGACCTACGAAGCCATCATCAAGGGCGACAACATCCCCGCTCCCGGCATTCCCGAGAGCTTCAAGGTCCTCATCAAGGAACTGCAGGCCCTGTGCCTGGATATCAAGGTGCTGGACGAGAATCGGAACGAAATCGTCATCCGCGAGCTGGACGACGAGGATATCGAGCCCGAGACCAACAATCGCGTCCGCGAGGACAACGCTCAGGAGGGCGAGGAGGAAGCCTTCTCTATGCCTGAAGAGGAGTCCGAGCAGGAGGCCGACGACCTGGATGACTTCCAGTTCAACGCGGAGGATGAAGATCTGTCCGAGTTCAGCCTGGATGATTTGGGCGGCGATCTTGGCGGCGATTTGGGTGACGAGGATAATTTCTGAGTCTGATTCGGTATTGGGAAGGACACATCCTGAAGGGAGTGGAATCTTTGTTCGAGCTGAACAATCTTGATGCGATTCAAATCGGCATGGCTTCTCCGGAGCAGATCCTGTCCTGGAGCTACGGCGAAGTCACCAAGCCTGAAACGATTAACTACCGTACCCTGCGTCCGGAACGGGACGGCCTGTTCTGCGAGCGCATTTTCGGACCGACCAAGGACTGGGAGTGCAGCTGCGGTAAATATAAGCGGATCAAGTTCAAGGAAAAGGACAAGGTCTGCGACAAGTGCGGCGTTCAGATTACCAAGGCCAAGGTTCGCCGCGAGCGCATGGGCCACATTCAGCTGGCCGCGCCCGTAAGCCATATCTGGTATTTCAAGGGCATTCCCAGCCGTATGGGCATGCTGCTGGATATCAGCCCCCGTATTCTGGAAAAGGTACTGTATTTTGCCTCCTTCATCGTACTGGATCCCGGCGATTCCGCCCTGACCGGTCTGAAGAAGCATGAACTGATCAACGATGCCCGCTACCGCGAGATTGAGCAGAAGTGCGGCAAGGGATCCTTCCGCGCCGGCATGGGCGCCGAGGCTGTCAAGGAAATGCTCATGGAGCTGGACCTGGACAAGATTGCCGAGGAGCTGAAGGCCGAAATCGCGAAGCTGGTTGAAAAAGAGCGCACCCGTGAGAGCGAGGGCCAGAAGCGCGCCAAGGCCGTGAAGCGGCTGGAGGTTGTGGAGGCTTTCCGTCATTCCGGCAATAAGCCCGAGTGGATGATTATGGACGTTGTGCCCGTCATTCCTCCGGATCTGCGCCCCATGGTTCCCCTGGAGGGCGGCCGTTTCGCCACCTCCGACCTGAACGACCTGTACCGCCGCGTCATCAACCGCAACAACCGCCTGAAGCGGCTGCTGGAGCTGGGCGCGCCGGATATCATCGTCCGCAATGAAAAGCGGATGCTGCAGGAAGCGGTTGACGCTCTGATCGATAACGGCCGTCGCGGCCGCGCGGTCACCGGCCCCGGCAACCGTGCCCTGAAATCCCTGCCCGATCTGCTGCGCGGCAAGCAGGGCCGTTTCCGTCAGAACCTGCTGGGTAAGCGTGTTGACTACTCCGGCCGTTCCGTTATCGTTGTCGGCCCCGAGATGAAGCTGTACCAGTGCGGTCTGCCCAAGGAAATGGCGCTGGAGCTGATCAAGCCCTTCGTGATGGAGCAGCTGCAGGCCCGCAAGTTCGCCCACAATGTAAAGAACGCCAAGAAGATGGTGGAAAAGCAGCGCCCCGAGGTATGGGACATCCTGGAGGACGTAATCAAGGAGCATCCCGTACTGCTGAACCGTGCGCCTACCCTGCACCGTCTGGGCATTCAGGCCTTCGAGCCCATTCTGGCCGAAGGCAAGGCCATGAAGCTGCACCCCCTGGCCTGTACCGCTTACAACGCGGACTTCGACGGCGACCAGATGGCCGTTCACGTCCCGCTGTCTGTGGAGGCGCAGGCGGAGGCCCGCTTCCTGATGCTGGCGCATAACAATATCCTGAAGCCTCAGGACGGCAAGCCCGTTATTTCTCCCACCCAGGACATGGTTATCGGCTGCTATTACCTGACCATCGTCAATGAGGAGGCCAAGGGCGCCGGCCGCAGCTTCTGCAACATGGCCGAGGCCGAGATGGCCTACGCTGCCGGTGAAATCACCCTGCAGGCGCCCATCAAGGTCCGCATCGACCGCGAGTGAAGTCGGATCGTAG
>JAZUDA010000184.1:0-2783 GCA_045639455.1 Clostridia bacterium
CTTTGCCAGCTTGGCGCACAAATGCTCCGCCTCAGTAGTCAAATCGTTCTTTTCGCTTTCGGGACAGGTGTAGCCGTAGCGCTCCTCCAGTTCCTTATACACATCCGCCAGCTTCATCTCGGGGAAAGGCAGCGTGGGAACGATAACAGGCAGGGCGAATTCCTTTTCGATCTGCTCGCCATAGGCTTCCTTCACCTGGGTCAGGGCGCAGGTCAACAGCTCCGCCTCAATCGCCATGACATCGCGGAAAGAGGTGATATAGCTGAATTCAAGGTCAAAGCCGGTGAATTCGGTAGCATGCTTGTTGGTGTAGGACTTTTCGGCACGGAATACCGGACCGACCTCAAAAATGCGGTCAAAACCGGCTGCCATGGCCATCTGCTTATAGAACTGGGGGCTCTGGGACAGATAGCCCTTGCGGTCGAAATACTTCAGCTCAAATACCTCGCTGCCGGATTCGGAAGCGGCGGCAATCAGCTTAGGAGTGTGAATCTCCAGGAAATTCCGCTTCAGCAGGAAGTCCCGCATGGCATTGACCATCACGGTCTGCGCCTTGTAAATCAGCAGATTGCGGTCGGAGCGGAGATCAATCCAGCGGTAGTCCAGACGTGTATCGATGTTCGCGTCACGGGCGATGGGCAGAGGATCCGCGATGGACTCAATCTTCATCGTTTCAGGCAGCATTTCGATGCCGCCCATCTTCACATAGCTGTTTTCAACCACCATGCCTTCGCAGGTGATGACGGATTCTACCGTCAGCTGGTCGATTACAGCGGCCACCTCTGGATACTTTTCCTTTTCAACCGTAAGCTGAATCTTGCCGGTATAATCGCGCAGTACCAGGAATGCCATGGTACGCTTGTTGCGGATATTCTCCACAAATCCCTGAAGCTTGTTAACCTTGCCGGTTTCCACGTTGGCAATCAGTGTACGTTCCATAGAAATACAATCCTCCGACTTTTATTGATTGATTATGCAAACAGTTTTGTGATTTCTTCCTCGATATTCTCCAGCGGGATATCTTTTTCCTCGCGGGTAGCCATGGAGCGAAGCTTGACAACACCGCGTTCCAATTCATCACCGCCCAGAATCGCCACATATTCTACGCCCAAGTTGTTGGCATACTTGAACTGCGCTTTCGCGCTGCGTCCGGTATGGTCCATGTCGGCGCGAATGCCGACGGTGCGAAGACGCTGGGTCAGCAGGAAGGCAGGCACCCTAGCTTCCTCCCCCATGGCGGCCACAAACAGTTGCAATACCGGAGGAACATTCAGGTCAATCTTTTCCTGCTCCAACAGCAGCAAAAGACGCTCAATGCCCATGCCGAAGCCGACAGCGGGCGTAGGCTTGCCGCCAATCTGTTCTACCAGGTGGTCGTACCGACCACCGCCACACACAGTCAACTCACCCTGGGGGGTGGTGGTAATCAATTCAAATACCGTCTTGGTGTAGTAGTCCAATCCACGGACAATATGGCTGTCCACCTTGAAGGGGATACCCGCGGCGGTCAGCAGCTTCTGAAGCAGGGCGAAATGCGCCGCGCAGTCATCGCAGAGCATATCCAGCATAGAAGGCGCGTCCTGAACAAGCGCCTTGCAGCCGGGCTCCTTGCAATCTATCACACGCAGGGGGTTCTTTTCAAAGCGGGTCTTGCAGGTCGGGCAAAGGGTATCATACTTGTTGCGAAGGAAATCCTTCAGCTTGTCGTGATAAGCGGGACGGCAGTTGGGGCAGCCGATGGAGTTGATATTCACAGACAAATTGTGAATGCCAAGTCCTTCAATCAGCCGGTACGCAAGGATAATCAGTTCTGCATCGGCAGTAGCTTCCTGCGCACCGAAGCACTCCAGGCCAAATTGATGATGCTCACGCAGGCGGCCGCTCTGCGGGTTCTCATAGCGGAAAATCGGGGCGTTCAGGTAGTACATTTTGGCAGGAAGGGGCTCGTTGAAAAGGCCGGCTTGCGCGAAGGCGCGAACGGCACCCGCGGTGCCTTCGGGCTTCAAGGTAATGGGGCGTCCGCCCTTATCCTCGAATGTGTACATTTCCTTCTGAACAACGTCTGTAGTATCACCGATACCACGGGCAAAAAGTTCTGTATGTTCGAACACAGGGGTGCGTACTTCCCGGAAACCGGCACGGGCGGCAGCTTCCCGCATGCGGGCTTCCACAGCCTGCCAGCGGCCGCTTTCCTGGGGCAGAACGTCCTTGGTCCCTTTCGGGTTCTGCGTTAAAAGCATGACAAAAATACCTCCTAACAAATACGGAGTCATTATACACTTTCTTCTTCCCTTTTGTCAAGAAACCGCGTCACAAATCATCGTTGCAGTTCAGCCCAAACCGGTGTATACTGTTTCCATAAATAAGGCGGAGGTACGACGGATGACCAAGATCATTGCTGTTGTAGGAACGACGGCGTCCGGGAAAAGCGACCTGGGTGTACAGCTTGCCAAAAAATACGGCGGGGAAATCGTTTCCTGCGACTCCCGTCAAGTCTACAGAGGGCTTGATCTGGGCAGCGGAAAAATCACCGCAGAGGAAATGCAGGGCGTCCCCCATCATCTACTGGATGTATGCGAGACGGGTGACTTCTATTCCCTGGCCGCTTATCAGCCGCAGGCCTATGCTGCCCTGGATGATATCGCTTCCCGTGGGCGTCTCCCCTTTCTTGTCGGCGGAACCGGGCTGTACGCCCAGGCCGTATTGGACGGGTATTCGCTTTCCGACAGAGAGCCTGATCTTTCCTACCGCGATAAGTCGGAGGCCAAGCGGGCTTAGGAAGA
>JAZUDA010000185.1:0-2087 GCA_045639455.1 Clostridia bacterium
TTGGCTCACAGAACGACATGGCTACGATCCGACTTCGTTTCCAAAGAAACAGGCTCCTGGGCAATCTTCTGGATTTCCCTGACGCGCTCCACGCTCAGGCCCATGGTCTTGGCTATCTCATGGGGCTTCGGCTCGCGGCCCAGCTCCTGGAGCTTCTGGCGGGAGACGCGAATCAGCTTATTGATGGTCTCCACCATGTGCACCGGAATACGGATGGTACGGGCCTGGTCCGCAATAGCGCGGGTGATGGCCTGACGAATCCACCAGGTAGCATAGGTACTGAACTTGTAGCCCTTCGTATAATCAAATTTTTCTACGGCCTTAATCAGGCCCAGGTTGCCCTCCTGAATCAGGTCCAGCAGCAGCATTCCGCGGCCCACATACCGCTTCGCGATGGACACAACAAGGCGCAGGTTGGCGTTTGTCAGGGTCTGACGGGCTTCCTCGTCGCCGTTCTCCATCCGCTTGGCAATTTCGATTTCTTCCTCCGCGGAAAGAAGCGGCACGCGTCCGATTTCCTTCAGATACATGCGGACCGGGTCGTCCAGCGAAATGGCATCCGGCACGGACAGGTCTTCCAGCTTGGCAAGGTTTTCTTCCTCCTCCGCCTCCGTACCCGTGGGGGTCGCATCGCCGATTACCTGCACGCCGGCAGCGGCAAACTGATCCAGAATGTTCTCGAACATATCCGGATCCACATCAAATTCCATCAGCTGGTTAATCAGATCCTGGTACAGGATGGTGCCCTTCGCCTTGCCCTGGGCAAGGACCTGATTGATTTTCTCCTGACAGGTTTCCTGGGGATTCGCGTTCAATGGGATTTCCTCCTTGTTCGGTCCGAAAAGGTCAATGGTTCTTTAACTCGTTCATCAGCCGCTGCTGGCGGACAAACTCCGCCATCGCGGCCTGTTTTTCCGCGCCGATGGTTTCGCCGACGCGTTTTCTGGCTTCCTCCAGGCGTTGGGAGATTCTGTCAAGTCGCAGCTTTTTCAGGCATTCCTCCGCCATCGTCAGCGCCTGCGACTCGTCAACCTCCGTCTGGGATGCCAGAATTTGGCTGGCGCGGTCGTGCTGTTCCTCCTCCGATTCCAGAACGGAGGGAAGGCTGGCGCCGGAGAGAAGCCCGGATGCCATGCGGCGCATCTGCTCGTCTGTGAAATCCTCCGCCGTAACCGTCCCCGGGGGGAGAAGCGAAGTAGCGAGCAATGACAGGAGCGCCGCCTGTGTGCGGTCAAACTCCTGGGTTTCCCGGTGAACATACGGCCTCTGCCAGCCCTCGGTTTTTTCCGGCTCGGCGGGGGCCATATTGATTTCCGCCATCAGCACCTCCCGGGAGAACCCGGTCCGCGCCGCGATTTCGCGAAGGTAGTTTTCACGGTCGAGGGGACTGCTGACTTTTTTAAGCAGCTCCGCGCACTCCTTCGCGTAGGCGGTACGCCCTTCCTGGGTGGTCATATCCTGCTTTGCCTGGGCCAGCCGCATGCGGTAGGTTGTCCCCTGCATGGGCACCAGGCCCTTGAAAGCCTCCGGGCCGTCCCGGCGGATGAACTCGTCCGGGTCCAGCTTGTCCGGGAAGTCCAGCACCTTGACGGGAATGCCGGCCTCCTCCATAATATCCAGCCCTCGCAGGATGGCATGCTGCCCCGCACTGTCCCCGTCATAGGACAGCCATACTTCCGGGGCGTAGCGCTTCAGCAGACGCGCCTGATCCACGGTCAGCGCCGTGCCCAACGTGGCCACCACGCCCTCCACGCCGAACTGCATCAGGGAAACCACATCCATGTAGCCCTCCACCAGGATGACCCGGGACAGGTTCCGCGTCTTGTGAAGCAGGTTCGCGCCGTAAACCATGTAGCGCTTATTGAAGGCGGGTGTATCCGACGTATTCAGGTATTTGGGCTGTACGTCCCCCAGCGCCCGTCCGCCGAAGCCAAGCACATGCCCCTGCGGATCAATAATGGGAAACATGGCCCGGTTCCGGAACATGTCCCGGCGGGATTCGTCCCTGACGTAAGTCAGCCCCGCGTCTACCAGATCCTGCAGCGGAATGCCGTCCCGCAGCAGCGCGGCCGTCAGCGTATCCCGTC
>JAZUDA010000186.1:0-7489 GCA_045639455.1 Clostridia bacterium
ATCGATGTGACGGGTACGGAGGACCTGACGGTCGCCAATTGCGAGGTTACCTTCTCCACCCGCAAGCGTCACCAGGACAAGTCCTACGTGATGCGGGCCACGCCGGAATGGGCGGAATGCTTCACGCTGGGCAGTGTGGAAGCGGTAACCATCGCCAATAACCATATCCTGGACTATTACGAAGAGGGTCGTACCGATACGAAGGCCGCGCTGGACGCGCAGGGAATCCTGTGGTTCGGCTTCTCCTATACGGCGATTTATGAGGTGAAAGGCGTCAAAATCGGCATGTTCAGCTATGGCTATCCTCATAAGGAAAACATCGCCACCTTTAAAAAACAGACCAAGGAGCTGCGCGAGCAAGGCTGCGATATCGTAATTGCCGCCATGCACTGGGGCCGGGAAACGAACTACGGCCTCACGGGCGACCAGACCGCGGTAGCTAAAGGCCTGATTGATGCCGGCGTGGACGTGATTTTCGGTACCGGACCGCACGTGCTGCAGGCAATTCAGATGTATAACGGTGTGCCCTGCCTGTACTCGCTGGCGAACTTCACCTTCGGCGCGGATCCTGCCCCCAAGGACCCGGATACCGCCGTCGTGCAGCTGATCTACAATATCGATGGCGACAAGCCCGTTCTGGAAAAGCTGGAAGCCATTCCCATGCGGATGCACAACAACAAGGACTACCGCCCCTACGAATATGAGGACGAAAAGGACCGGGCGCGCGTGTTCAAGAAGCTGATGAATATCAAGAACTGCGCCCTGCCCGCGGACTTCGCTTCCACCGGCATCGCCGTATTCGGCGAGTGATTCAGCCCAATCAACAAAATATCTATACGGAGGAACAATACCATGGAATTCATTCTGGATACTGCTGACCTGGCGGACATTCGCCGTTGCAACGAATACCTGCCCATCGTGGGTGTGACCACCAATCCTTCCATCGTGCACGCGTGCGGCGTGAAGAATCTGTTCGCCCATTTCAACGAAATCCGCTCCATCATCGGCGAGAAGACCCTGCATATGCAGGCGGTTGCCACCACGGCGCAGGGCATTGTGGATGATGCCCATGCCATCATGGATAAGGTGGACCGTGAGGTTTATGTGAAGGTGCCTGTGACCATGGAAGGCCTGAAGGCCATGAAGCAGCTGAAGAAGGAAAATATCCATATCACCGCCACCTGCGTTTATCAGAAGAGCCAGGGCCTGCTGGCGCTGGCCGCGGGTGCGGACTATATCGCCCCTTACTATAACCGGATGATGAACATGGATATCGATGCGGATGACGTAATCGCCTCCATTGCCGACCAGATTGCCAACGGCGGATACAATACCAAGATTCTTGCCGCCAGCTTCAAGAATATGACCCAGGTGAACCGCGCCTTCGCCGCGGGTGCCCAGTCCGTAACCGTACAGCCTCAGCTGCTGTATGACGCCTTCGCCATGCCCTCCATCGACAAGGCTGTGCGCGATTTCAACGATGCCTGGGCAAAGTCCTTCGGCGATAAGACCATCGCTGATCTGGCCAAGTGACCGCCTATGGCATGCCGGTGTTGGTGGAGTGCGCCGACATCCGGGAAAACGTGACGCTGGCGAAGCGGCTGGGGCTGAATTTTGTGGAGCTGAACGCCAGCTTCCCCCAGTACCATTGCAATGATATTCTTCTCGCGGAGGCAAAGGCCCTGCGGGAGGAAACGGGAATCAACTATACCTTGCATTTGGACGAGGAAGGGAATCCCTTCGATTTCCATCCCACGGTGGCAGCCGCCTACCGGCAGGTATGTGCGGACGGGCTACGCTTCGCCAAAGCGCTTGGCATGAAGCGGGTCAATATGCATCTGCCCAAGGGAGTGTATGTGACGCTTCCGGCAGAGCGGATTTATCTTTGTGAGGTCTATTATGACACCTACCGGCAGGCAGTGCTGGATTTCCGGGCCATGTGTGAGGAAATCCTGGCAGGCTCCGATACGCTGGTCTGTGTGGAAAATACGGACGGCTTTTTCCCGTACCATCTCAAGGCCATCGATACGCTGCTGGAAAGCTCCCGCTTTGCCCTGACGCTTGACACAGGCCATAACGGGGAGCGGGACGGCAGGGATTGGCCGCTGTACGAGGCGCGTCGGGACCGCCTGAAGCATATGCACCTTCACGCCTGCGTGAATCATTCCCCCCATAAACCGCTGGACGAGGACGAAGGCACGGTGAACGTGCCGGAAAAAATCCGGCTGGCGGAGGAAAGCGGCTGTACTGTCTGCGTGGAAGTGAAGACGGTTGCCGGGCTTGAAAGCTCCGTACAATATCTGAAGGAAAGAGGAAAGCTGAAATGAACAATACCAAGTGGGTATCCCTGTGGGGCAATGCCGTGTCCCAGCCCGTTCATCATCCGGAGCGCTACGCCAAGGACGTGACCCTTCGCTACATCGTTATGCCTACCCTGGACGGTGAGGCGCTGCGACTGACTTTCACCAACTATGAGGGCGGCGAGACGGTTTCCCTGCAGGATGTGACGGTTGCCCGCACCGGGAAAAACGAAAACGAAATTGATATCGATACCCTGACCGCAGTTACCTTCGGCGGCAGCAAGCTGCTGACCATGGAAAGCGGAGAAACTGTGCTGAGCGATGAGATTCCCTTTGAGGTGCATCGGGGCGAGTGCTTCTCCGTCAGCTTCTATGTGAATGATTTCACCGAGATGGGCTCCGGCATTTCCACCTCCGGCCCCCTGACCAAGGCCTGGTTCGCCCGCGGCCGCTACGCCGCCAAGGCTGTCCTGCCCCTGGAAGAGGCGAAAAAGTTTGATAATTTCTACTTCCTCAACACCGTGGATGTGCTTGCTTCCGAAAAGGATCACGCCATTGTCGCCTTTGGCGATTCCATTACCCAGCAATCCTGGCCGGAGCAGTTGACCCAGCGCATTCTGGAGGAAAACATCGGCCATGTATCTGTTGTTCGCCGTGCCATCGGCGGCAGCCGCGTTCTGCGCGCTTACACCAATCTGGAAAATATCCATTACGGCCGCAAAGGCTTGGAACGCTTCCCGCAGGAGCTGGGCCTTACCAGCGGCGCGTCCGCGGTAGTAGTACTCCACGGCATCAACGATTTGATTCACCCTGTGGACAACCACCCCTTCCGCAATATGGGCCAGCTGCCCGATGCGGAAACGCTGGAGGAGGGCCTGCGGTATTATATCGATGCCGCCCATTTCCACGGCGTGAAGATTTATCTGGCCACCATCCCGCCCTTCGGCAAGTGGGGCTCCTACTCCGATGAAAAGGAAGCCATCCGCTGCGAGGTGAACGAGTGGATCCGCACCAATGACGAGGCGGACGGCTTCGTGGATTTTGCCGCCATTCTGCAGGATGAAAGTCTTCCCAATACCGCCCGGGAGGACTACAACTCCGGCGACGGGCTCCATCCCAGCCTGACCGGCGCCTTCCACATGGCCCATGCCATTCCGGAAGAATGGATGAAGTAATTCAACAGACCCAAAAAGCACCTCTGTCCGGGAGAAGAACCCGGGCAGAGGTGCTGTTCTTGTGTTGGGATTATTGAGGATTGGGAGCAATGCTTCCGTCTGTCTCGATGATATCCGCGTTGTACCGGCCGGCTTCCTCCAGTTCCTGCTGCTCCTTCAGCAGCCACAGGCCCAGGGAAGCGATGTCGTGGATATCCGCGGCCTCTTCCACGGTGATGGGCGGAACCTTGCACCAAGAGGTGCAGGCATTGTCCATTCTGCGCCACACGGTCAGCCGGTCCTTGGGTACCAGCTGCTTCAGCTGCTCCTTGACCTCGGCACTCCACATGCCGTCGTAATGGATCTTGACACCGCTGATTGCCCCGAGGGCCTTCCTTACGGCATCAACGGTCAGGCAAGTCAGCTCACAGTAGGGCGCGGCAGGGGAGGAGGCGATTTCCCGCAGGAACGTCTCCTGCTCCTGCTCCGTATGGGTGTGCCAGACGTTGTCGAACTTCATCGGAATCTTGTTTTCCAGCGCGAATGCCAGCACATCCTTCAGTTCCGCCAGCTGCTCACCCTTGAATTCAGGGGCGAACCAAGAGCCGTATTCGTATTTTTTCGCCTCGGCCAGCGTGATATCGTGAATTGCCACGGAAGGATCAGGCGGGTTGCCCTGCGCATCCCGGGCGTTCTTTTCCAGTGTCCGGTTGTGCAGAATGACGCAATGTCCGTCAGAGGTAAACAGGGGATCCAGCTCAATCATATCGTAGCCGGCCTCCTTCGCACCGCGGAAGGAGGCAATGGTATTTTCGGGGAACCGGGTCACAAGACCGCGATGGGATTCAATCAGCATAGCGGATTCCTTTCATCAAAGACAAATCGAAAATCAGTCATCCGGGGAAACCATGGCACCGGAGGCACGAAGGATGGCGCGGATTTCCTGCACGTCCACGTCCTTAGGAGAGATGCCCTTCTTAACGGCCAGCGCGGCACCGATACCGGCACCCTCGCCCAGAGCCATCAGAATCGGCATAACACGGGCGGAGGACATGGCGACCGCATCCATGGAGGCACAGCGGCCCACAAACATCAGCCCTTCAATTTCGGAAGATACGGTCATGCCGTAGGGCAGGCCGTA
Source organism: Clostridia bacterium (assembly GCA_045639455.1). Taxonomy (GTDB): domain Bacteria; phylum Bacillota; class Clostridia; order Christensenellales; family Aristaeellaceae; genus JAZUDA01. The sequence continues at coordinate 4,596 of JAZUDA010000186.1, forward strand.
GACGGGTACCTTTTCCACGATTGTACCGGAGCCGTCGCCCTTGTGAATGTCGATAATGTAGGAACCCAGCGCAACGGTATCCTCGGGAATGTTGCCCTTCACCAGATCCTCGCCCACCAGGGTGCGAATCCCCTTGAAGCGGCGGCTTTCCCGTACGCCCATGGTGGGGTAGATGTTGGTAATATAGCAGTTTTCAAAGCCGGGGACATACTGATGCAGACAGTCGATGAACTTCTCAATCTGCAGATAGCCCTCGATTTCGGCCTTGGTCAGGCTGAACACATCGCTGCCATCCGTGCCCAGATGACGGGTGCAGTTCAGCTGCAGCTCGCCGGGGGTGACGGAAGTAATGTAAATCAGGGTACCTCGGTCGATGGGCATCTTGCCCTCGGCACGGAGCTTGCTGATCAGCTTCCGGAGGGCCACCATGATATGCTTGGGGCGGGAACGGAAGAAGTCCGCATTGTAGCCGGGATCGATATGGGTGTCCTCGCACAGGTCGGACTGCTCCGGGTCATTGGTCACAAAATCAATGGTCTTGGAAATGTCGGCACCCGCAATTTTGAACATCAATGTGGGGGGCTGAATTACGCCGGTGTCCTTCTGACCCTTTTCATAGCTGGCGCCTGCCATATAGGCTACATCGCCGTCGCCGGTGCCGTCGATAAAGATCTTGGCAGAAACCTCAATCCGGTAGCCCTTGCCCAGCAGGGTCACGGTCTTCAGGGTGCGGTTTTCCACATTGGCGTATTCCACCTGGCAGTGGAGCAGTACATCGATGCCCGCTTCCTGCACCTTGCGCAGAATGACGAACTTGAAGATTTCGTGGTCGTACAGGGTATAGGAGTTATGCATGGGGCAGGTGAAGTGCTGCGTGCAGGCGGCGCCGTAGGCAGTCTCGTAATTCTGAAGTTCTTCCACGATTTCCTGGCCCAGGCCGCGGATTACCTGCTTGCCGTGCCGGTCCAGGAAGCCCAGCAGGGGCAGACCGAGCGTCAGGTTGCCGCCCAGATAGCCGTGCTGTTCCACAAGAAGAACCTTGGCGCCGTTGCGGGCTGCCTGAATGGCGGCGCCAAGGCCGCCGGGACCCGCGCCGATGACTACGATATCATACTGCTTGTATACTGTATTCATTGGGATGCATCTCCTTTGCCGGATCGCTTGACGCGAACCTTTTACGTTTCCATTATAGCACAAAACGAAGAACTTACAACATTAAAATAAAATCGGGTACTCCGAAAACCATTGTGCAGGATATACAAAGGACTGACGAAATCTTTAGCGGTTTTGTCACTTCCATTTTGGGCGGATTGTGGTACAATAGACGCATATTGAGGGCGGGTTTCCGTCCTGACGAATTAGGAGGAGTTACCAATGGCAAGTGTTACCCTGAAGAACATTTACAAGACCTATGCCGGCGGCGTTACCGCTGTAAGCGATTTCTGCCTGGACATCGAAGATAAGGAATTTATCGTTCTGGTCGGTCCTTCCGGCTGCGGTAAGTCCACCACCCTGCGCATGGTTGCCGGTCTGGAAGAAATCTCCGACGGCGAACTGTACATCGGCGACAAGCTGGTCAACGATGTCGCTCCCAAGGATCGCGATATCGCCATGGTGTTCCAGAACTACGCTCTGTATCCCCATATGACCGTATACGATAACATGGCTTTCGGTCTGAAGCTGCGCAAGACTCCCAAGGCTGAAATCGATCGCCGCGTTAAGGAAGCTGCCCGCATCCTGGACATCGAGCATCTGCTGAATCGTAAGCCTAAGGCTCTGTCCGGTGGTCAGCGTCAGCGTGTTGCCCTGGGCCGTGCCATCGTTCGTGAGCCCAAGGTCTTCCTGTTCGACGAGCCTCTGTCCAACCTGGACGCCAAGCTGCGTGTAGCCATGCGTACCGAGATTACCAAGCTGCATCAGCGCCTGCAGACCACCTTCATCTATGTTACCCACGACCAGACCGAGGCCATGACCATGGCTTCCCGTATCGTGGTTATGAAGGACGGCTTCATCCAGCAGGTTGATACTCCCCAGAACCTGTACGACTATCCCGCCAACCTGTTCGTTGCCGGCTTCATCGGCAGCCCCCAGATGAACTTCTTCAACGTAAAGCTGGAGAAGGAAGGCAAGGATGTTGTTGCCATCTTCGGCGAGAACAAGATCGTCGTTCCTGAGTACAAGGTTGCCAAGTTCGTTGACGAAGGCTACATCGGCAAGGAAGTTATCATGGGTATCCGTCCCGAGAACATCAACGACGACGCCAAGGTGTGCGCTGAGAATCCTCAGTACTGCATCGAAGCTGACGTTGAAGTTACCGAGCTGATGGGTTCTGAGACCTACCTGTACCTGAAGACCTCCGGCAAGGACGAGAACATCATCGCCCGCGTTGATCCTCGCTCCACCAGCACTTCCGGCAGCAAGGTAAAGGTTTGCCTCGAAGTTGAGCATCTGCACTTCTTCGACAAGGACACCGAAGTTACCGCTCTGACCAAGTAATCGACTTTCGGGAAGGTATTCCGTATCGCGGGATACCTTCCTTTTTTATATCTTCAGCGGTAAAGATTGTCAAAAAAACGGCAAGGAATATTTGCACTTTTCCGGCGATTGTGATATACTTTCAGCTGTGTGTGCCGATAACGGCATGAACACCCATTTTGAACAGGAGGAATCTTCGATGCAGTATACCAAAGAAGTCGAAGAAATGGTCTGTGTGTGCAAGGGCCCCCATCACGGTCCCGCACCCATTCCCGAAGAGGGTCAGTGGATTCAGGCCAAGGAAATCAAGGATATTTCCGGTTACACCCACGGCATCGGCTGGTGCGCGCCTCAGCAGGGCGCCTGCAAACTGTCTCTGAACGTCAAGAACGGCGTGATTGAAGAGGCTCTGGTTGAGA
>JAZUDA010000187.1:0-9487 GCA_045639455.1 Clostridia bacterium
GTATATGGGTCGCATATACCCCGCCGGACAGTACGATTACATGGCGTCGGCGATGGCTTCGTCGGCAGCGGCATTCAGCTGCTCAAGGCCTTCCTCGACGGTCATTTCGCCGCTGAGGATGTAGTCGGTGTATTCATCGACCAGGGTGGCGATGGCGTTGTAGGCGGTGATGTTGACATCCACATAGCTCTTGTTGCCGGCGGCAATGTTGAACTCGATGTAGGAGTCTACATCCACGTACTTGGCAGCGTTTTCGGCGGAGCCGAATACCAGGTCAACCACCTCGTCAGGATTGCAGCCGGTCCAGGTGGAGGCGTGGCCGGCGCTGTACATGTACTTGCTGCCGTAGGTGGAGGCGAACTTGGCGAACGCGTAAGCGGCATCGGGATCCTGCGCGTTGGCGGTCACGGAGTAGCCTTCGGTAGGCAAGGGAGCCAGGGTGTAGTTGTATTCGCCTTCCTCATTGACGGGGATGGGGGCGTAACCCAGGATGAAGTCATGGGGATACTTTTCCAGGTCGGTGACAAAGCGGGTCAGGATGGACTCAACGCAGGACGCCGCTTCACCGGTCCACAGCAGGTCACGGGACTTGGTGCTGTTGGTGATCAGGTTGATCTTGGGATACCAGATGCCCTCGGCCTCGGCGTCCAGCTCACGCTGGAGGATCTTGGCGGCCAGGCCGCTGGTGAAGTCCGCCTTACCGTCGGCGGTGTAGTAGGCATCAACACCCTTGGTCTGACGCATGTAGTTGACCCAGTACTGACGCTGGTTGAAATCGGTACCGCCGTATACGACCACGTTGCCGTTTTCGTCACGCTTGGTCATCTTGCGGCAGGCTTCCAGGTATTCGTCCCAGGTCCAGCTCTTGGGCAGTTCGCCCAGACCGGCTTCTTCCCAGGCAGTCATGTTGATGGCGATGAAGATGGTGGTGGCGGCGCAGGGGAAGTAGTAGCAGCGGCCTTCATAGGTATAGGCGTCGGTGCCCCATTCCTTCACCAGATCCAGGCCATCGGCGGCCAGAAGGTCGGTGATGTCCAGCAGCATGCCGTTTTCCCAACGGAAGGAAGCGGCGCTGGCGTCATAGCTGGCGATTACGTCCACCTTGCCGGCCTGAATGGCGGCGTTGGCGGTCAGGTTGCCGTCGCTGTTGTTGGTATAGACCTCATAGGTCACGGTGACGTTGGGGTAGTACTGGTTGAAATCGGCAATCAGGGCGTCGGTGCCGATGGATCCGCCGTAGGCGGTCAGCAGGCGGACATTGCCGGTCAGGGTGGAAGCGTTGTCGTTGATGTACTTCGGCACGTCCTCAGCGAAGGCCGCGGTCACGGACAGCAGCATCGCAACGCAGAGAAGCAGAGCAAGCATCTTTTTCATGGTTCATTCCTCCATTGTGATTTTTCAGGGAGGAGAAGGCGAATCCGGCACAAAGATTATCGAGCGTGATAAGGATAATTCCGCGGCGGAACAACATTCTCACCCCTTGTTGTGTTTATGATAGCATCTCCGGAAAGAAAAAACTCTGAATTAACTGCAGACAATCTTGAAAAAGATGCAATTCCTTTGAAAACGGGAGGATTATCTGTTACAATTCAGTCAGAAACAATATTTACGCAGAGGAAACGGAAATGGATATCAGGACTTCTGTTGTGTCTTTGCTGTCAAATCTGGAGGAGGTCAACCACATTATCGTGGTGAAGGACTTCACGGGCTTTCTCCGGTGGGATTCATTCCTCGGGGCCATTCTTCAGCCATATTCGGGCCATCACTGCCCTTTCTGCACGGCACTGAAACAGAATGAGCGGGCGTACGCCCGGTGCGTAAACTGCAGTGAGCTCCATAAACGGATGTGTCAAAGAAGAAAGGAGCCTTTTTTCGTGCCCTGCTTTATGGGGCTGTGGGAATACGCCGTGCCCATTGTCATACGGGATACCTGCGTGGGATCGCTGTCCTTCGGCATGTATTGCACGGATTTAAAGGAAATTTACGGAAAAATCCTCGCGCTGTCGGAGGAATACGGCATGGACGAGGAGGAGCTGCGGCATTGCCTGACGGCCTCCGTGACGGTGGGAAATCCGCCCGAGGTCAGCAAGGCGGTGTTCCGGTTCGTGGCCGATGTGATCGCGGAGGCGTACCTGCCCTATGCGGAAAAAATGGACCATCCGGAGGAAAATACCCCGGAGGAAACGGCCTTCCGGAAAATCTGGGGATATATCTGCAAGCATTACGATGATCCCGCGATCAGTGTCGGGACGATTGCCAGGGCCTGCAATTATTCGGAGTCTCATGTGAGCCATGTGTTCAACAGCCGCATGACCATGAACCTGCGAACATACGTGAATTATCTGCGGATTATGCGGGCGAAAAACGAACTGGCGAATGGGAGCACGGTTTCATCCGCGGCGTACCGGTGCGGGTTCAACGACGCGAATTATTTTTGCAGCGTATTCCGAGAAGTGGTGGGCATGCCACCCTCGCAGTACGCGAAATATCTGAAGGAAAAAAAGGACGGCCTGCCGATGTGAACAGGCCGGGGCGTCAGCAGGGCCGGGAGGAACAGCCTCCCGGCTTTTTTGCGCTTCCCGAGGGGGATTGACATCGGGCCCTCCGGTCGGTATAGTATGGTGTATCGGAAAAAGAGTGTCGGGAGGCGAGCAGAATATGGATTATCTGAATTGGTTCAATGATCATCGGCGGGAAATGACGGAGGCGCTTTCACGGCTTGTCCGCGTTCCCAGCGTTGTGGCCTACGGCAGGGACGGGTACGATTACGGCCCGGAGAGCCATCGGGCGATGGACGAGTTTGAGAAGATGGCAGAGGAAATGGGCTTTGAGGTATGCCGCGACCGTGATGATGCCATGTATGCCTGCGTGCCCGGCACGGGTTCGGGGAAAAGCATCGGGCTTTGGGCGCATCTGGACGTGGTGCCCGCCGGCGACGGGTGGCAGACCGATCCCTTCGAAATGACGGAAAAGGACGGCTGGCTTTTCGGCCGCGGCGTCAGCGACAACAAGTGCGCCGCGGTGGGCGGGCTGTATGTGCTCCGCTGCCTGCGGGAAATGGGCGTAAAACTGCACGCTCAGCCCCGCGTTTATGCCAGCGCGGACGAAGAATGCGGCAGCAAGGGCGTGATCCGCTACGCCGCGAACCACGATTGCCCGGATCTCAATATCGTGACCGATTCCTCCTTCCCTGTCTGCTATGCGGAAAAGGGCATCCTGAACGGCGATATCATCGGGAACAGGCATCTTTGCGGGGACATTCTTTCCCTGCGCGGCGGCCTGGTGAGCAACATGATCCCGGATTCCGCGGAGGCGGTTCTGCGTAAGGGCGCTGTTCCCACGGGCGCGGAAAACGCGTTCCCGGAGGGGGTCACCGCGACTGACAACGGGGATACCGTGATCGTGGCGGCGCGGGGCATCTGCGGTCACGCGGCGCACCCCAACGGCGCGGTGAATGCCATCATGCTGCTTCTGCGGGCGCTTTCCGCCCTGCCGCTGCCGGAGGAGGACCGGAAGACGCTTTCCTTCCTGGCGGGAGTGGCGAAGGACTTTTCCGGGGGCGCCGTGGGCATCGCTTCCGAGGACGATGAAACCGGGGCCACCAGCTGTGCCTCTACGGTGCTGTCGATGGAGGACGGATGTCCCCGCATGCACCTGAACATCCGTTACTGCCTTTCCGTCACGGGTGACGCGCTGATCGGGCAAATCGGGTCGATCTGCGCCGAAAACGGCTGCGCGTTTGAAAACGTGAACGATTCCAAGCCCAATTTCTACCCGCCGGAAACTCCTGTGGTGACGCTGCTGACCGAACTTTTCAACCGGGCGACGGGCCTGGAGACGAAGCCCTATACCATGTCCGGCGGCACCTACGCGCGGGAACTGCCTAATGCTTTCGCCTATGGGTTGGGCGGTGTCCCCGGGGAAAAGTGTCCGCTGATTCCGGCATCCGGCCACGGCGGCGCTCATCAGCCCGACGAGGCGCTGAACGCGGACAGGTGGATGCGGGCCATGGCCATCATTGCCGAGGCGGTGGTCGCGGCGGACGAAGCGCTGTGGGGAGAGGCATAAGCCATGAACCGGGCAGATGATTTGTTTTTCCCCATGATGTGGGACGCGGTCGGCTTTTCCTACCGGGGCAGCCCCGCGATTCTTCCGGAGGAGGACTGCCGGGAAACGCGGACGGTTCACGGCGCGGTCACGGAAACAGCACGAAGCGTGCGCCTCGGGGACGGCCTCATGCTTTCCTGCAGCCTCATTTCCTATGACGATTACCCGGTATCGGAGTTTTACGCGGCTCTAACCAATGAGGGCGGCGCGAACAGCGGCATCATTGAGGATTTTGCGGTTCATTGCACGGTTCCCGGCATCCGTTCCGCCCTGCTCCACGGCAACGGCGACACGAAGAAGGAAGACGGCTATTCCTGGCAAAAGGATGAGCTGCTTCAGCCGATGATCTTTTCCCCCGCGGACGGCACCTCCTGCAACGGCGCGTTTCCCTATTTCCGTCTGTTCACGGAGGATGCGATTTATCAGCTTGCCGTGGGTTGGCCCGCCCGCTGGAAGACGGAGTTCCTGCCCGCGGACGGCAAGGTCACGGTAAAGACCGGGCTTGCCCGGTGCCATACGGTATTGCGGCCGGGCGATTCCCTCCGCACGCCGCGGCTCACAATCATGCGCTGCCCGGATGACGAAACGGCGGCGGTGAACCTGTGGCGCGGCTGGTACAGATCGCATATCCTGCCCGACGCGGCGGGAAAGCCCATGCTTTGCGAGCATCTCTTCGGCGAGGGCGGCATGCCGGAGTTCACCGGCGCCACGGAGGCCGGGCAGCTTGCCGCGGCGGAGCGGTACATCGCCCGCGGGCTCCGGCCGGACGTGTGGTGGCTGGACGCGGGCTGGTATCCCTGCGACGGGAAATGGACCCAAACCGGCACGTGGATGCCGGATCCGGCCCGCTTTCCCCGGGGCCTGAAGCCCCTTTCAGACATGCTTCACAAGGCGGGCATCCGCTTCCTGCTGTGGTTTGAGCCGGAACGGGTGCGCCCGGGGACAAAGCTGTTTTCGGAACACCCGGAGTGGCTGCTGTCGTGGCGGAAGCCGGATGGCACAACAGCGGAAAATTATCTGCTGAATCTGGGCAGCCGCGAATGCCGGGAGTACGTGACGGAGCTTGTATCCGGCCTGATAAAGGAAAACGGCGTGGATATCTACCGGCAGGACTTCAATTTCGACCCCGCACCCTACTGGGAGCAGGCGGAGGACGGGGAGCATACCGGCCTGTACGAGAACCTGCACGCGCAGGGCTATTTAGCCTACTGGGATGCGCTGAGGGCGCGCCATCCGGGGCTGCTGATCGACTCCTGCGCCTCCGGCGGGCGAAGGAATGACCTGGAAACCATGCGCCGCGCCGTGCCGCTGCACTATACCGACGTGGGGTACGGCAATCATCTGCTGAAGGAGCGCCAGCACAGACAGATGCTGGAATGGATCCCGTTCTTCCGCGCTCACAACATGAACTGGCTGGAGGCGGACGGCACCTACGGCAAAACCGACCACGCGCCGGATCGCTTCGCCTATCTGGCGGCGACCGCCCCCTGCATGACGGATATGACGCGGTTTGACGCGGATGAGGACGCGATGACGCTGGCCCGCCGTATGCAGGAAACGTGGCGCAGGGCGGCGGATGTCATGGTTCGCGGCACTTATTATCCGCTGACGGAGCGTGAACCCGCCCCGGACGGCTTTTACGCCATGCAGTTCTATGCCGGAGATACGGACAGCGGCTTCCTGCTGGTGCTGTCCAACCCGCAAAACAGCGAAAGGGTTTTCACGGCCCGTCTGCGGGGACTGACCGATGGGGCATCATACCGCCTGACCAGGGACGACACGGACGAGGCATGGATGGAAACGGCGGAAAAACTGTCGGCGGGCCTTTCGACACGGCTCGCGCCGCATACGGGCGTCATCCTGTTCTACGAAAGGGCGGAATAAAAAACAACGGACGGAAAGCGATATGCCTCCGTCCGTTTTTATTTCCAATCGCGGTTATTTCCTGGAAATCGCGTCCAGATACCCCCGCAGGCCCTGGGCGAAATATTTTTCATCGCTGCCGACCCAGAACACGTTGGCGCCCATATCGGCGTAACATCGGGTCATTTCGGGCGTGGCGGAGTAGCATCCGCAGGATTTGCCCAGCCTGCGGCAGATGTCAAACACCTGCTGAACCTCCCCGGTCACTTCCGGGTGGGTCGGTTGCTTCGGGTACCCCAGGGAGAAAGAATAATCGTTGGGCCCCACAATGAGGGCATCGATGTATTCGCCGTATTTTTGCACCATTTCGGGAATCAGGTCCTTCCCCTTGGAGGACTCAATCTGCACCATCAGGATACGACCGTGCTGGAATTCCTCCACGGTTTCGCCCTCGCGGCGCAGGCCCCACCCGCCGTAGCCCGTGCGGCCGATGGGCAGAAAGTGCATCGCCTCCACTGCGGTCTGAACCTGTGCGAGGTTTTCCACCCGGGGCAGCATGATGCCGTCCGCGCCCAGGTCGATGGCCTTGGCAATCAGGTGGTACAGGCTGTCCTCCACCCGCACGATGGAGGGAAATTGCAGATGCCGGCACTGCATGGTCATGGGGATCAGCTCCTCCGTGCCGTAGACACCGTGCTCCTTGTCCAGCAGCACGCAGTCGGACGCGGTCAGCGCACCCAGCAGCAGGGGGGAGGAGGTCACCATCAGGTTGGACATGGTCACGGTTTCCCGCGCGGTCAGCTTTTGCTTCAGGGTTTCGTAGCGGTTCATTTCACGTGCCTCTTTTCAAAAAAAGTTACGGACAGTTGCGGAGGGAGGTGCCGATGAGGGCGGCTTCCGAAAAATCCTTCGGGTTTTTGCGGATAATCCAGTCGATATAGGACATCATCATTTTCGCCGTCAGCAGGTACCCGGCGGGGTTCATATGCCCGTTCAGGAAGTAGGTGTCCCGGAACGTCTTGTCGTAGGCCGGGGCCTCGGCCCGCAGATCGATCACGTAGGTATCGGGGAAGAGGGCGGCCATTTCGTACATCAGCTTCTGATGCAGGTCGCACAGACGGGCCCTTTCCTCCGTGCAGACGCTTCCGATTTCCGCCCGGGGGATGGTAACAAGGAAGAACTTGGCACGGGGACTGATTTGTTTGTATTTGCGGAGGATGGCCGCGTAGTCGGAGACAAAGTTGTCGGCGGCACTTTCTTCCGCGGCATCGGCAATGGTGCCCAGCTCCTTTTTGTCGCGGATGGCGGCGGTGATATCGTTGACGCCCAGGGCGACAATGTAGGCCTGGCAGACGCTTTCGGGATTAAAGAAATCCTTTTCCACGGCATAGGTGTCCATGTACCACTTCGCGGTCATGCCGCCGCGGGAGAAATTATACACCTTGCAGCCCAGCGCGCGGGCGATATACTGCCCCCAGGAATAGTCGTACAGGTCGTGATAGCTGAAGGCGCCGTCCTCCCTGCGCAGCTGCATTTCGCCGGAGGACAGGCTGTCGCCGATACAGCCGATGGTGCGGAAAATGCCGGCAAAGCCGCCATCGGGCAGGATGCGGTCAAGAGGGCGGGCGGGGGTTTGCAGATATTCCTCGATATTCATGGGAAGCTCCTTTCCTATTTCGATGTCTATTATATGCCCGAATGGGAAAAAAGGAAAGCGGTTCGCGTCAAAAACCCCGCCGCGGGCGGAAAAACGGCAAAGTGAAATACTATTTTTATGAAAAAACAAAAAACGGGTATTGCAATCCGATTTATCCTGTGATATATTGACTATAACGTTTTAGGAGGTCAGTGTTCGTGATGCAGAAGCCGGTAACCATCAAGACAATCGCAAAGGAACTGGGCTTATCGGTTTCCGCGGTATCAAAGGCACTGAACAACTACAGCGATATCAATCCGGAGACAAAGCGCCGGGTGGCGGCCAAGGCAGAGGAGCTGGGCTATTCCCCGAATATTCTGGCCCGCAGCCTGGTCAAGAAAAGTTCCAACTTTGTGGGCGTTGTCATTCGCGATGTTTCCAACGTATACGGCGAAATGTTCCGGGAGCTGAACGACGCTGCCCGCCGCAAGGGCCTGAGCCTGGTGCTGTACGACACGAACCGGGACCCGGAGCTGGAGCTGCGCTGTGTCCAAACGATGATCGACTCCATGGCCATGGGCATCATCATCGTCCCCACGGGGAAGGATGTATCTGATATCCGGCGCATGTGCCGGGGGCGTATCCCCGTGGTCTACCTCGGCAGCAATGTCACGGACGAAAGGGATAACTTCATCACCGTGGACGCGGAGACAGGCTCCCGCATGGCGATGGAGCATCTCATCGGCCTGGGACATCGGGAAATCGCCTTCATCTGCGACCGGGCCAATACGGCCTCCCAGCGGAGCAAAATCGCCGTCTATCGGGAAACAATGCGGCACCTGGGACAGAAGGAACGGATTTATCAGGAGGCGGATCCGGAGGGGAATCTTGTACGCTACGGCTACCGGCAGGCAAAATCCATGCTGGCCGCCGGGGGAAAAGTGACCGCCGTGTTTGCCGCCAAGGATAAAATCGCCATCGGCGTCATCCAGGCCATCCGGGAGGCGGGGTTCCGCGTGCCGGAGGATATTTCCGTCATCGGCTATGACGGTATCAACGCCGCGGAGCTGCCGATGATCGACCTGACCACCGTGGCCCAGCCTCGGGAGGAATTGGCGGAGAAGATTATCGACATCCTCACACGTCACGAGGAGGATAGCACCGCTCCCGCGGAGCATTACTGGCTGCGGCCCATTCTGATTGAACGGGGAAGCTGCAAAAAACGGGAATGACGCCCGGAATTCTTTTTTTCGCTCATTTACTAAAACGTTTTAGTAAACAGATGGGGAAGACTTATCAAGGTTTCAACAGAAGCGATTCTGTGAAATAATTACATCAGGAGGACACTCTTATGAAGAAAATCGTTTCTCTGTTCCTGGTTCTCTGCATGGTTCTCTCCCTCTGCGCCATGGCGCAGGCGGAAGAAACCCCCGTTCAGAAGGCAATTGCCGAAGCCGCTTCCCTGTCCTGGGACGAGCTGCTGACCAAGGCTCAGGCCGAAATCGGCGAGAACGAGCTGCACATCTACGGCACCACCTCCCGTGTGAACGAGGAGACCTTCACCGCCAAGACCGGCATCAAGGTCGTTGCCTCCAACCCCAACGACAGCCAGATTTATGAGCTGATGGCCAACGAAATCGGCGCCGGCATCTACGGCCCGGACGTTGTGCTGACCCAGGACAGCTTTATGCTGGTGAACAACGCCATCGCCAACGGCTGGCTGGAGAACTATGTTCCCGCCGAGTATGCCGGCAGCATCCTGGAATCCGACCAGTATCCGCTGGTATGCGCCTATTACGGCCGTCTGTTCTTCTACAACAACGGCGGCGATGCAACCAAGCCCGTTGCCACCAACGTATGGCAGTTAAGTCGGATCGTAGC
>JAZUDA010000188.1:0-1635 GCA_045639455.1 Clostridia bacterium
CACCAGGACTTCTCGGAAGACACCTACCGTGTACTGGTGGCGGCCGACGCGGCGGTTATGCTGATTGACGCGGCCAAGGGTGTTGGGGCGCAGACCATCAAGCTGTTCAAGGTTTGCCGGATGCGCCACATTCCCTTCTTCACCTTCGTGAACAAGATGGACCGCGCCGCCAAGGATCCCTTCTCCCTGATGGAGGAACTGGAAACGGTGCTGGGCATCCGCACCTGCCCCATGAACTGGCCCATCGGCACGGACGGCGACTTCCAGGGCGTATACCACCGGGACACCAAGCTGGTGGAGCTCTACAAGGGCGGCGACCACGGCAAGACGATGGTGGAAAAGACCACCGTTGCCCTGGACGACCCGGAGATTGAGAATATCCTGGCCCCCCGCTATATCAACCGCCTGAGGGATGAAATTGAGCTGCTGGATGTGGCGGGCGACACCTTTAATCTGAAGTCCGTGCTGGCCGGCGAGCTGAGCCCCATGTTCTTCGGCTCCGCCGTGACCAACTTCGGTGTGGAGCCTTTCCTGGAGCGCTTCCTGCAGATGACACCCCCGCCTCTTTCCCGTCTGTCCGATGACGGCGATGTGGAAGCCACCGAGCCATTCTTCTCCGGCTTCATCTTCAAGATTCAGGCCAACATGAACCCTGCGCACCGGGATCGGCTGGCCTTCCTGCGGATTGTCAGCGGCAAGTTTACCAAGGGCATGAGTGTATGGCACTCCGGCTCCAACAAAGAAATCGCGCTGAAGCAGCCCCAACAGTTCATGGCAGATGAGCGTGAAGCGGTAGAGGAAGCCTACGCGGGCGATATCATCGGCCTGTTTGACCCCGGCATTTTCCGCCTGGGCGACACGCTGACCGTAGGCAAGAAAATCCACTATGAAAACATTCCCGTCTTCGCGCCGGAGCATTTCGCCCGGGTTCGCCCGGAGGACTCCATGAAGCGCAAGCAGTTCAACAAGGGCCTCGCCCAGCTGAGCGAGGAGGGCGCCATTCAGACCTTTACCCGGACGGACGGCGGCTTTGAAGACCTGCTGGTCGGCGTGGTAGGCGTGCTGCAGTTTGAAGTGCTGGAGCACCGGCTGAATACCGAGTACCAGAGCCAGCTGAAGATGGACTACACGGATTTCCACTATATCCGCTGGGTCACCGCCTCCCCCGTGCCTGTGGAGGATTTGAAGCTGACTTCCACCTCCGGCCGCGGCAAAGACGCCGCCGGTCTGGATGTACTTTTCTTTGAAAATGACTGGTCCATCCGTTTGGCGATGGAAAACAACAAGGGGCTGGAGCTGGCGGAAACCGCTCCCCGCGCCGTCTTCGGTAAATAAGGAGGAAATGCGATTATGATTCGTGAAGATATCCGGAATATTGCGATTATTGCCCACGTTGACCACGGCAAGACTACCCTGGTCGACAAAATGCTCCGTCAGGGCGGCGTATACCGCGAGAATCAGCAGGTCGTGGACCGTGTCATGGACTCCAACGATATCGAGCGTGAACGCGGCATTACCATTCTGTCCAAGAATACCGCCGTGCATTACAAGGGCGTCAAAATCAACATCATCGATACTCCCGGCCACGCGGACTTCGGCGGCGAGGTGGAGCGCGGGCTGAAGATGGTGGAAGTC
>JAZUDA010000189.1:0-1622 GCA_045639455.1 Clostridia bacterium
CCGCCTGCCGGTTCAGATCCTTCATCTTCATGGCGGAGCGAAGAAGCTCGTCCCGGACCATCAGATCCCAAACAGTGTCGCCGATCCAGGCCAGCTGCAACGGATTCAGCATCCGTGCGTCCTTCTCGCTCATCGACGGGAGTCCGCTGTAGAGCGTATCCTTCATCGGTTTCTCCTCCCTCCACCGTAAAATAATACATTTTATATTATAGCAGAAAAATATCATCCGCGCAACAAGAAAGCCACCTTTCAAGGGTCAAAACTTTCGCCGGTCGTTGACATCTTCGCAACAAGAGGCTACAATATTTCTATCCGCAATCAGAAAGGATTCTTGCCATGAAGTACGGGATTATCGGCTGCGGTGTGATGGGAAGCGCCATCGCCGCGGCATTATGCAAAACGGCAGGTGCAAGGCAGGTATTGCTGGCAAACCGCCATCGGGAAAAGGCGGAGATGCTTGCCACCCGTTTGGGTTGCAGCGTAGGCGAAAACAGCGATGCCGCCTTATGCGACTATGTGATTCTTGCCGTGAAGCCGCAGATGATGCGAGACATGCTCCTCCCGCTGCGCGATGTTTTTTCCGCACGCAAGCTGCCTCCCATTTTGGTCAGCGTTGCCGCGGGTCTCACGATTGCCACCCTGCGGGAAATGGCCGGGTTCAATGCTTCCATGGTCAGGCTGATGCCCAACACGCCCGCCGCCATCGGAATGGGAATGATTCCTTACTGCGCTGATGGTGTGGGTGAAGAAGCGCTCGCGGGCCTTCTGCGAGATTTATCCGCCGCCGGCCTCCTGGATGAGATACCCGAATCCTTGATGGATGCAGCTTCCTGCGTATCAGGCTGCGGGCCGGCCTGGTGCTTCCAAATGCTGGAGGCGCTTGCCGACGGAGGCGTAGCCTGCGGGCTGCCCCGGCAGAAGGCGCTGACGTATGCCGCGAAAATGATGGAGGGAAGCGCAGCCCTGCTGCTTGCCGGGGAAAAGCATCCCGGGCAGATGAAGGACGCAGTCTGCTCCCCCGGCGGCTCCACCATTCAGGGTGTGCGTGTCCTGGAGGAGCGCGGCTTCCGCGGCGCTGTGATGGACGCGGTAATGGCGGCCTATGCGAAAAACGCCGAGTTGGGCAAAAACTGATATTTTCAATCATAAATCATATTTGACAGGAGGATTTCCCATGAAAAACATTCTCTGTTTCGGTGACTCCAATACCTGGGGCTATACGCCCGGCACCCGTGTCCGTTATCCCGCCGATGTGCGCTGGACAGGCGTTCTGGCGCAGGCGCTGGGTGAAGACTATCATGTAATGGAAGACGGCCTGAACGGACGCACGACCGTGTTTGACGATCCGTGCCATCCCGGCTTGAAAGGCTCCGACCAGTTGCCCGTCAGCCTGCAGGTTCACAAGCCCCTCGACCTGGTCGTTCTGTGCCTCGGCTCCAACGACCTGAAGTTTGTATCCGCCCGCTGGTCCGCACGCGGCACCGAGACACTGCTGCGTCAGATTCTGTTTGACCCCAACTGCCCCATGGATGCCGTGCCCACCTTCCCCAACGGGCCGAAGGTGCTGCTTGTCTCCCCCATTCTGGTCTGGGAAGGCCTGCCGGAGACGAACCCCTACGGTA
>JAZUDA010000190.1:0-3627 GCA_045639455.1 Clostridia bacterium
CATTGGCCAATGGCTATGAAGAATCCACCCAATTCGCGCCGGAGCTGAAGCGGATGGCGGACGCCTACCATGTGGAGTTCCTGAATGCCGCCGATTATGGCGAGCCCTCCCACATTGACGGCGTACACATGAGCCCTGAAAGTCACAAGAAGCTGGGCCTCGCCATCGCCCAAAAGGTTCGCGAAATGCTGGGCTGATATACACGCATGAAAATACCCCTTGCGGAATCATCCGCAAGGGGGTTCTTTTACAGTACGATATCGCCTATGCCGAAGCCTCGGGGCATTTCCTCCTCCTCCACAAAGGTGAAGGATTCGTCCTCCAATATCGGCAGGAATGCCGCGAAGGGGAACGCGTCAAACTCGCCATGCCAGGCGCTGCTGCCAAACCAGCCGCCCTCCTTGGCCTTCAGGTTCAGATCCCGGGCGAACTTGGTCTCGTTGCTGCAGTCATGTACGGCAAGCGGCCAGCTTTCTTCAGAGGCCGTCTTCATCGCCTTCAGCGTCAGTTCCCGGCTCCAGATGGGAGAAATATAGCCGCAGCGGCTCATATACAGAGGCGCGCCCTCATAATTGCCGATATTGTTGTCGTTCAGATGCAGCTCCGCCAGATTGATGAAATCAATGCCGGTATCCAGGATTTTCTGTTTCTTTTCCATCAAACGGTCATAGAAATCCGGCGTCATGGGTGTTTCCACGCCGACCATAGGGATATACTTTTTCGCGATAGCCATCTTTTCAATTACGGCATCGGATGCATTGGTAGCGCCCAGGTTGAAGCGCAGCTCGTCCAGCCCGGCCTCGCCCAGCAGTCGCAGGTTTTCCTCATTTGCGGCGATGCCATTGGTATACATATGCTGATATACGCCCGCCTCATGGAAGCGGTGGATAATGCCATAGTATTTTTCAATCTCACAAAACGGCTCAAGATATACGTAGCTGACACCGCTGGGTTTCTTTTGGATGGAGAATAGCAGGTCCAGGTCTTCTTCATAGAAGCGGGTGCCGCCAATGTCCCACAATCCTTCCCCTACCGGAGGCTGATCGTTCAGATGGCCGTAGTCGTAGCAGAAGGGACACTTGGCGTTGCAGCGGTTTGTCTTGCGAATCGCGCCCAGCCCCGTGCCGAACAGACAAGAACGGCAACCCTTGGGGAAATTGGCCTCCGGCCCTACATACAGACTGCGGCCGGATACCGTTTTCAGGTTGGGAATCTGTTGCCTCAGTTCCTCCTGACGCTTCCGCTCCGCCCGGTCAAGCTGGGTGAAGGCGGAATAGACAATCTCCTGCTGGGCAGGAAGGATGGTTTCTTCTTCCGGCAGAGAGGCAAAGAACCGGAACCACATCAGCGCGTCTTTTTTTGAAATCTTCATGCCGGAACCTCCGAAATAAAAATACCGCACACACTCACACCGGGCGGCTCTGCAGCGCACCACAACCAATGCTTACTGCTGCTTCCTTCCGGACCTGACAGGGTTCACACTATGCAATCGCACAGAACCCGGTGGTCATCATGTATACGGCCTAACGATTATACCAAACAAATGAAGAATTGGCAAGCCCTTTTCAGCACAATTTGCGGATCTTTCCCACAAGCTCCGCCGGATTCTCGCTCTTGAACAGTGCCGTACCCATCACAAGCACGGAGCAACCCGCGTCAATCAGCAGCTTGGCGTTCTCCGCGTTGATGCCGCCATCAGCCTGTATTTCCCCGGTGTAGCCCATATCCCGCAGTGTTTTGACTTTTTTCACCATGTCGGTCATGAATTTCTGCCCGCCGAAGCCCGGCTCCACCGTCATCACCAGTACCAGATCAATTTGATTCAGGAAGGGGGCAAGCACCGATACGTCTGTCCCGGGCTTTACGGAAACGCCGGCCTTCAGGCCAAGGGCGTGAATCCTTTCAAGAATCTCCGGGAATTTCGCTGCCTCCCAATGGACGGTCAG
Organism: Clostridia bacterium; assembly: GCA_045639455.1. GTDB lineage: Bacteria > Bacillota > Clostridia > Christensenellales > Aristaeellaceae > JAZUDA01. The sequence continues at coordinate 1,947 of JAZUDA010000190.1, forward strand.
CAGCCCCGCGCCCGCCTTCGCGAAAGGCTCCAGCAGGGTCTCCGGATGAGCTGTCATCAGGTGCACATCCAGGAAAAGGGGGGTCGCTTTTTTCAGGGCAGCTACCATATGCGGCCCGAAGGACAGGTTGGGAACACACGTTCCGTCCATCACATCCACGTGAAGCCATTCGCAACCGGCTTCCTCCGCCCGGCGAACCTCATCGCCCATCCGCAGAACATCCGCGCCCAGGATAGAGGGAGAAATCTTAATCATACCGTTCTTTCCATTCCTTCCGTACTTGTTCCAACAGCAGATGATACCGTTCCAAACGCTTTGCGTCTATCTTTCCGTCCAGGCCCGCCTGCAGTACCGCGCAGCCCGGCTCCCTGTCGTGATAGCAGGGGGCAAAGCGACAGCAGCCCTCATAGGGCAGAAATTCCGGATAATAATCCTTCAACTGAACGGGATCCATCAGTTCCTGCAGCTCCAGCAGAGAAAAGCCGGGCGTATCCAGCACCGCCAACCCCTCCGCCAGCAACAGTTCCGTGTGACGGGTAGTATTCTTTCCCCGCAGAATCTTTTGGCTGATTTCGCCTGTTTCAAGACTTCGGCCTGTCAGGACAGACAGAAGTGAGCTTTTTCCAACGCCGCTCTGCCCGGCAAAACAGCACAAGGAACCGCGCAGGATTTCCTTCAGTTCCTGTATGCCCCGTCCCTCATGGGCGCTGGCAGCAAGTACCTGCACCTCCGCGCCCGCGTACTGAGCACGGAATTTCTCGGCAAGCGATTCGTCAAGTTCGCTCTTATTGATAACGATTACCGGGATAATTCCCTGCTGACGGCAAAAGATCAGCATCCGGTCAATCAGAAGAAAATCCGGTTCAGGCTCGACAGATGCCACCAGCACAAGCTTTTCAATATTGGCTACCGGCGGACGCACAAGGCAGGAAGAACGGGGCAGGATTTCATCCACCCAGCCGTGTTCATCCCCAGTGCCTGGCGTAAAAGCAACCCGGTCACCTACCAGCGGACTGACGCCCTGTCTGCGGAACTTGCCCTTGGCACGCAGAACATAGCAATCGCCCTGTTCGTCACGCACCGTGTACAGACCGCCCATACCTTTGATAATCGTTCCGTTCATGCTCCGGTTCCTTTACTGCAATTCCGCCGTTCCCGTATAGGACAGCACATTGTTGAAATAGACCCGATAGTTCATCCTGCCCGGAGTACCCGTTGTCAGCTTCACATTCAGGTTGCGATCCGCGTCCGCGGGGACCGTGGTCAGCAGCTGCTCCTCTTCCTCATCGGACAGATTAATCAGTGTGACCCGTACCGAGATGGCCTCGGAGGACGCGGGAACGCTGACCACCACATCCGCGGTATAGGACAGCTGATATGTTTCCACCACCAGGGTGACAAGCGTGCCTTCAATCACGTTCGCTCCGATATCGGGCACCGTATCCACCACAATGCCGTTATTCTCAATCACATCGGTGGTGCGGTACTCAATGGTAGCGGATATGTTCAACCCGGCCTCTTTCAAAGCGGCATTCGCCTCCTCGCAGGACATGCCGGTGATTTCCGGCACGATGACGCTGCCGCCGGAAACGGATACCTGAATCGTATCTCCCGCGACGCAGGGTTCGTCCGCCTCAGGCTGCTGCCGTACAATAACCCCGGAGGGTTCCTCGGACACGAC
>JAZUDA010000191.1:0-1679 GCA_045639455.1 Clostridia bacterium
CTGCCGCCCGCGCCTGAGGCCTGAAGGCGTTCAGCACAGGATGCTCCAAGGTGATCCGGCTATCGGTTGTTACGTATCGGCATCCCAGCACCGCCGACTCTCTCCTGCGCGCGGAAACCGCGCCACGCAAATACCCGAGCCCGTCCTTATCACAGCAATACTATCTTATCACGAAATCCTTCCTTTGTAAATAGAAAAAGCGTGGATTCAAGCAAAAAAAGGCGGCGTATGATTGATTTCAACCCCTGTGTATGGTATAATAAAAAAAAATTTTAGGGGGTTGTCGACTTGAAAAGGTTCCTGATTTGTCTGCTTACGTTTCTGCTTGCTTTTTCTGTAGCGTCCGCCGATACGGTATGCTCTTTCCGGGATATCAATGCCGAGGACACTTTCAAAATCACGCTCACCCGTGTCCTTCGTCTGACCCCGCCTACTTCGCTTGACTACAGCACCTATAAAACCCAGCAGGGGTGTGCTACTGATGGTACGTATGCCTATTTTGTCATGGAAAGTTCTACCCTGAAAAAGGGTTCTCTCTGGAAAGTAAAGCTGGACGACTGGTCCGTGGTAGAGACCGCGTACGGTCTTGGCATTGATCACGGCAATGACTTGACCTATAACCCCAATACTAATCAGCTTGTCGCCATTCATAACAAGCCCAATTTCTACAACATTTCTACAATTGATCCTGAAACCATGCAGGTTTTGGAAACCTGTACCATGCCTTCCAAGCTGTACTCCGTGGCCTATTGCCCGGAAAGGGACCAGTACGTGTTCGGCATTTCCGGCAGCTTCGATTTTTTCACCACGGATGCTGATTTCAACGTTACGAAGCTTTTCTCCGGCAAGGATACCGGCCTTGTGAAACAGGGCGGCGACTGTGATGAGAACTTTATCTATTTCCCGCAGAATGACGAAGGCTGTACCTACAACTGCCTTGTGGTATACGATTGGGAAGGCAATTTCGTGAATCAAATCAAGGTTTCTTCCTTCCAGGAAATCGAGTCCCTGTTCCATGTGGGCGATGATTGGTATATCGCCTTTAACGCATCCGGCTCATATTGCTATAAAGTGACGCTTACCCGCGTTGATGAAAAGGAAGGTCAGTAAATGATGAATCAGGCTGAACGTTTGTCCTGCGTCGAGGCCCAGCGCTCTCTCATGTTCAAGGCTTTTGACTACATCGGGCATCATCCCGAGACCGGCTACCGCGAGTGGGGTACACAGGCTTTTCTTCTTCAGGAACTGAAGAACCTGGGGTATACCGATTTCACCATGGCGGAGGGAATTACGGGTTTTTATCTGACGGTGAAAACCGGTCGTCCCGGTCCTGTTGTCTGCGTGATGGGCGAGCTGGACTCCGTCCTTTGCCCCAACCATCCGGACGCGAATCCGGAAACTGGTGCCGCCCACGCCTGCGGGCATCACTGTCAGTCTTCCGCCTTGCTGGGTTATGCCGCCGCGCTCCGTGATTCCGCCATGCTGGACGGCCTATGCGGCGAAATTCGGCTGATGTTTGTACCGGCGGAGGAGCTGCTGGAAGTGGAATACCGGGAGTCTCTGAAGAAAAAGGGAATCATCAAATACTTCGGGGGCAAGCTGGAGTTCATGCGCCGCGGCTTTTTTGACGGCGTGGATCTTTGTCTTATGCTGCATACCGGCAGCGGCAAGAATTCCTT
>JAZUDA010000192.1:0-3536 GCA_045639455.1 Clostridia bacterium
GCAACCTGATTGTACGCGTCTGGGGCTGGAGCGGCTACTTCGTGGAGCTGGACAAGTGCTATCAGGATCACATCATCCGCAGGACGGAGCTGCTTGTATGACGGAAATTGTAGCCTGAGCGTATCAGCTGAATTCTAAGAAAGACATCGCAAATTTCGAGTGCCCCAATAGTGCGGCAGGGCATTCGGATTAGTCAGCGTTGGTGCCGCCCAACAAGAGGATTCACATGAATAAGGTTGTGCTGATTTCAATTGATGGCATGCGTCCGGACGGATTTCTTAAATGCGGACATCCTTTTGTGCAGGAGATGATGAAGCTGGGAAGCTATACCTTTCAGGGGCATACCGTTTTCCCGTCCATTACTCTACCGTGCCACATGTCGCTCTTCCATAGTGTCCCTCCGGAGAGACACGGCACAATGGATAACAATTATGTGACGATGGTTCGACCTGTAACCAGTTTGTTCTCTCAGTTGAAGCATGCCGGGAGCATAAACGCGATGTACTACGGATGGGAACCGCTTAGGAATGTGACAAAGCCCGGCGAAATGAAGTATACAGAATTCATAAATGCATACATGGAAGAAAACACCGATGCATATTTGACCGAGCGTGCGCTGGAACGCATTAATAAGAGTAAGCCCGACTTCGTGTTTCTTTACATGGTTGAAACAGATGAAAAGGGTGGGCACGATTGCGGATGGATGTCTGACGGCTATTTGGAACGAATCAAAGGGGCAATCGGAAATGTCCAAAGAGTATGGGAAGAACTGAAAGATGAATATACGATTATCGTCACCGCTGACCACGGCGGCCATGATCGGATTCATGGGACTGACCTTCCTGAAGATATGACTATCCCTATGTTCTTTATCGGCCCAGCATTCGAGCCCGCACATCAACTGGATAATATCGGAATCCTTGATATTGCTCCGACCATAGCAAAAATCATGGGTGTCCAATCTGACAGGGATTGGGAAGGAAAACCTGTGTTCTGATTATGCTTTGACGCGGGGAATCATACCCTCCCCTGGATTCACGCGTGATTTGCGTAGCGTCTCATCATGCCGGCGCGTGCAATTGTTTGCCGTTGCCCGGCAGTTAGCGCCTTTGCCGGCATTCACTCCGGCAATCCCTGAATGAACTGACAGTTCCGCGGGGAAATAGCAGACGTGTAAAAACGGTTCAAAAACGGTTCAACTTATCGTTCAACATGCGAAAAACATAGTATTTTCAACGATTTTCTCCATAGCTAACAGAGCTCTTAATCAGGGTGTCCCGGGTTCGAGTCCCTGATGGCGCACCAGCAAGCTGCTTTGAAAAAAGCAGCTTTTTTCGTTGTATTTCCTCACTTTTTTGAGCATGCCATGCCGCGCATATTACCGGTTCCCTTTGATGCCAGTAAGTTGCTCAACAGTTCAAGTACGGCGCTGGTTGCTGCGTTTCGCCTCTCCTTGTTGACAGCAACATTATTCTATGGTATCGTTACGACGGCAGCAACATTTTCCCATCAGGGAGGCGAAGCGCGCATGATTGATATCAAAAAGGAACACAAGTTCCTTTTCTATCGCAGCGACAGCGATAACGCGTCCATCGGAGTAAAGGGCTGCGGCTATCATTCGGCGGAGGATTATTATCATTGGGGCCCGGGCGAACGGCCTTTCTATCTGCTGTATCATGTGATCAAGGGCACAGGGGTAATCCGGTACAGACAGAACGATTATCAGATTTCGACGGGGGATACCTTTCTGATGTACCCGGGTGAGGAACACTCCATCGACAGTGCGGAAAACGCCAAATGGGCGTACGCCTGGGTCGGCTTCGCGGGGAACGATCCGGTCGTTTTCCTTGAGCAGATGGGCTTTTCTCCCATGAACCCGGTTCAGAGGGTCGGCGATTCCCCGACGGTTCAAAGGCTTGTGGAGGCCATGTACGGACAACGTGGAGATTCCCCGCAGTGCGCCTCGGAAATGACCGCGACCTTGTTCAGCCTTCTGTCAAACCTGATGCGGTTCAACCTCACCGGAACGGATAATATGATCTTTTATTCGGCAATGGAGTATATCCGCCGTCACAGCGACAGCGTGCTCTCGGTTCAGGAAATATGCAGGCACGTGAGCGTCAGCAGAAGCTGGCTTTTCCGGCTGTTTGAAAGTCGGATGGGGAAGTCACCCATGCAATACCTGAATGATGTGCGAATGAACAAGGCAACGAATCTCCTTTTCTACACGGATAAACCTATTTCGGAAATCGCGAACCTCTGCGGTTTTGCCGATTCGATGTATTTTTCAAGATGCTTTCATAAATACACCGGGCTGTCGCCTTCCAAGTATCGGACAATGGCGCAGAATGACCGAAATAACATGAATATTTGATGCCCGGACGGGGTTGCGGAGACGGCAATCCCGTTTTTAATTCGTCATTAGCAACATTTGTCCATATATAGGCAACAAATATGAATGGATAAGGACACTTGTTCCGAATATAATAAAAACGATAATGCGTGTTTTGCGTTTTGATGAGCAGAGGGTGACAGAATGAACGAGACGTCAATCGGATTACGATTACTGGATGATATCCCCGCCATGGAGGAGGAACTGACCCTGATGCGCCGGGCCGGGTTTGAGAATTTTGATTTGGACCTGTGCACACCTTCTGTTCGCCGGCTTTTCCATGACGAAAAGCAGTGCCGGGCGCAGATTGATCTTGCCAACGAAACGCTTGGCGCGCTGAAGCAGAGTATCTACATGGCGCACGGCCCGTATCGCCCTTATGAATACGGTAATCCGGAAAAATCCGCTGCCAATATCGAGGACATGCGGCTGAGCATCCCGGTCGCGGGCGCACTGCACATTCCTTACCTGATTATTCATCCTGCCCTTGCGGAACCTTTTGACTTGCCGCTGTTTGACGACAGGCAGAAAATCATAGAGATGAACGTGGAGCTTTACAAGGAGCTGGTCGATCTGGGCGCGAAGCACGGCGTCAGCATCTGTATGGAAAACCTGTTTTCCAAGGCACCCACGGGGCTGTGCACTCCCGCTTTCTCCTCCTGTTCGCAGGATCTGCTGGATGTGATGGACCGCGTTCCCGGCCTTTACATGTGCCTGGACTATGGCCATGCCATGGTATCAGGTCAGTCTGCGACCCAGATGGTTCTGGACCTTGGCCCGCGGCTGAAGGCGCTCCATCTCCATTCCAACAACAGGAAGATGGACATGCACATGGCGCCGTTTGAATGTGTTGAGGAGCCCTGGCAGGAATTCTCCCGCGCGCTGAAAAAAATCAACTACACCGGAACAATCAATCTGGAAACGCATCTTGTGTATTATCATATGCCGAAGTGCATGTGGCCTGCGGCCTTCTCTTACCTTTACTCCTGCGCGAAGCAGCTTGCGGACTGGATGGAATAATCGGGGGAATTATTATGACTTATCTTGAAAACGGTTCCGACAAAGTACTTTACCGTGCTGCGGAGGGCAGGAAAACGGTGCTGCTCATCGGCGACTCCATGATGCGCGGGAGCTGTGAAGCCAC
>JAZUDA010000193.1:0-3525 GCA_045639455.1 Clostridia bacterium
AGGAAGTTCATCCACATGGGAACGATAAACAGCACGACCAGCACAGGCCCGGCCTTGAAATCCCTTTCCGCCATGAAATGGGCGGCAGGATACCCCAGCAGGAGGCAAATCACTGTGCAAAGGAAGGCCATCCAAAGGGAAAAAATCAGGGTGGAAATATTCACACCGCCGTAGCCCAGCCCCAAATCCTCGGCGGTAATGCCCATTTCGGCATACATAGCCAGGTCATCGGACAGCGCCTTGCGGGACAGATAGTTGCTGTCCCAAAAGGCACGGAAATTGTCCAGTGTAAAGGCGCCGTTTACGTCCGTAAAGGCGTAGTAGGCAACCAGCAGGCAGGGGACAACGGTGAAGAGGATAATCCAGAGAATATAAGGGGGGGAGAACACGGGACGTTTGATGCCCCGGTTCTGGCGAATGTAGGCGACCAGCAGGGCAACGAAAGCGCCCAGGCCCAGCACCATTACCGCGTAGCCCCATACGGGAATGCTAAGAGAGGTCACTTTACCGCCGCACCTCCCGCTTCATAGGGATTCCAGTTCTCCATGGGCTTCATGATATGAATGTTGAAGGGGACGACGGTCAGGCCGACCCGGGTACCTACCGGCTGCATGCCGGTGGAGTGCACCTTCCAGGTGGAATGCCCCGCATCGACCATCATTTCGTAGTGGACACCCTTGAACAGGACGGATTTCACGACACCGGTAATCTGCCCCACGTCCTCGCCCACAATCAGTACGTCCTCGGGGCGGACGACCACGTCCACGGGCTTGTTTTCACCAAAGCCGCAGTCCACGCAGGGGAAGCGGTTCTCACAGAACTCAACCAGCTCGTCCCGGATCATGGTGCCGCGGAAAATATTGCTCTCGCCGATGAAGTTCGCCACAAAGGCGTTGTTCGGCTCGTCATAGATCCGCTTCGGGTCGCCAATCTGCAGAATCTTGCCGCCCTGCATGACAACCACCGTGTCGCTCATGGTCAGGGCCTCCTCCTGGTCGTGGGTCACGTACAGGAAGGTGATGCCCAAGCGCTGCTGCATATTTTTCAGCTCCAGCTGCATTTCCTTACGCAGCTTCAGGTCCAGCGCCCCCAAAGGCTCATCCAGCAGCAGTACCTCCGGCTCGTTCACCAGCGCGCGGGCAATGGCGATGCGTTGCTGCTGACCGCCGGAAAGGGAATCGATGTTTCGCTTTTCATACCCGCGCAGGTTGACCAGATCAAGCATGTAGTCCACCTTGCGGCGAATCTCCGCCTTATCCATCTTGCGCAGCTTCAGGCCGAAGGCAATGTTATCCTCCACATTCAGGTGGGGGAACAAGGCGTATTTCTGAAAAACGGTATTCACTTTGCGCTTGTAGGGAGGAAGGGGGGAAATATCCTTACCTTCAAAAAGCACCTGTCCCTCATCCTGGGACTCAAAGCCGCCGATAATCCGCAGCGTAGTGGTTTTGCCGCATCCGGAGGGGCCCAACAGGGTCACAAATTCCTTTTTGCGGATGTAGAGGTTGATATTGTCCAGCACGCGGTTTCCGTCATATTCCTTGCTGATGCCGACAAGATCAATCAGGTGCTCATTTTCGACCATGATAGGGACCCTCCTGCATAATGGTTATTTTATCAGAAGCTGGGGGGTGTGGAGATCCACAGCACCCGGCAGCGGGACTTGGACGGGTTCATCAGATAATGGGGAGCGGTGGGGTGGATGCAGAAACTGTCGCCGGCGCGGACGCGCTGCTGCCGTTCACCCATGCACAGGCAGACTGTGCCGGAAAGAACGTAACCGATTTCCTCACCCTCGTGAGGCGGCATCACGTTGGTGCGGCCGCCCTCCTGCATTTCCACCAGGATGGGCTCCATACTGTTTTTCTGCGCGTCGGGTACAAGCCAGGTAATGGTGCCCTTCAGCGATTCCGGGTCTTCCTTGACAAACATATCCGCGGGGGTAAAAACGTTTTTTTCCGGCGCGGCGTCATGAAAAAATTCCTGCAGATTACTGCCCAGACATTCCAGAATATCCGTCAGCGTGGCGATGGAGGGGGAGGCAAGGTCCCGCTCCACCTGGGAGATGAAGCCCTTGCTCAGTTCGCACCGGTCCGCCAACTCTTCCTGGGTCAGGTTCAGCTGCAATCGCATTCGGCGAAGCTTCTTGCCGATATCCATGATAAACGCCTCCGAACGGTTTAGCAATGGTAAACTTTGAAACAGCAAATATTAAACCACAGCTTTATTTGCATGTCAATAGGTTGGGGAAGATTCCACGAAAATTCGTCTTTTTTTATTGCCTGTCCGGAGGTATCACGGCATGCCCGGACAGGTATACGGGAAAAGGCATCGGGCAAGGAAAAAACAGAATACAAAAAAACAGAAAAAAAACATTTTTGGGCTGGAAAACGGCAGAGCAGCAGGGCTTTGGAGGCTGCGGCTCTATTGACGTAAAATGTATTCAATGGTATAATATATCGTACTTTGTCAAAGAATTAACGAACCTGATTTTCTAAAAAGGAGTATATCCGTTCCGATATGTTTGATTATTTTGTATGGGACTATGACGGCACGCTGTTTGACACCTACGATGCGGTGGCGAAGGGGTATCACAGGGCGTGTGAAAAGCTGAAAATCAAAATTGATTTCGCGGAGCTTCGCTGGCTGACAAAGCATTCCCTGCGCTGGGCGGCGGAGCAGCTGGAGGGCCGTTACGGCGTGGCAAAGGACCTGATTCTGCAGACGTACTACGCCATCGCGCCGGAGGAGGAGACGGTGGAATCTATGCATCCCTACCCTGGCACGGAAGAGGTTCTGAAGGCCATCTGCGACCGGGGCGGGAAGAACTTCGTTTATTCCCACCGGGATCACGTCAGCACCGACGCAATCCGCTACTATGGCCTGGCACCCTATTTCACGGATGCCATCACCAAGGACGACCACTTTCCCCGGAAGCCCGCGCCGGACGCGCTGAACTATCTGAACAATAAGCATGGCCTGGATCCCGCCAAGGGTGTCATGGTCGGCGACCGGGTGCTGGATGTGGAGGCAGGGCTGAACGCCGGCATGCGGGGCATTCTCTTCGACCCGGAAAATTTCTGCGAGGGCAACGCGCCTACCGAACTGCAGTACGCTTCCATGGCAGACCTGCTGGCGGCTATCCGTGCGAATAAAATTTAAAATGTATGATTTGGTGTAAAAATAAACAAATAAAGTATGGAGATTTACCCTGGCCTGTGGTATCATTATATACGATTTAGGAATAAGTATGCAGTCCTGCCCAAAGAGCGGCTGCAGTCGGAAAATAAAGCGATCTCAATCCCGGCAAGAACCGGGAAGAAAAAAACGCGACCCTGATTCCTATCGAAAGGAGAGAACGAATGAACAAGAGCAAGCTGAAAATCATCCCGTTGGGCGGCGTGGATGAGATCGGCAAAAATATGACGGTATTTCAGTACGAGAACGATATTATCGTGATGGACTGCGGCTCTATCTTCCCCAAGGAAGATATGCTGGGCATTGATCTGGTGATTCCGGATATCA
>JAZUDA010000194.1:0-2004 GCA_045639455.1 Clostridia bacterium
GGTTCCTCCATCAAGCCTATTTCCGTCTATGCCGAGGCGCTGGAATTAGGTGCCTCCCCCGCCTCCGTTGTCTACAACCTTCCCGTGCCCATCAACGGCTGGAACGATGACGGCGGCAAGGAATCCTGGCCCAAAAACTACGGCGGCGGCAGCTATAACGGTGCCGAAACCATGCGCACAGCCATGGCCAAGTCCCACAATACTGCGGCAGCCTATACCCTGCTGAACTACGGCAGTGTCGCCACCTCCGTCAGCTACCTGAAGGCCATGGGCGTCACGGACAGCCATATCAACGCCACGCCTTTCGGCATTTCGCTGGGCTCCAGCGGTATCACACCCCTGCAGATGACCGTGGCCTACGGTGTTTTAGCCAATGGCGGCGTGTATCAGGAGCCGATTTCCGTCCTGGGCATCTGCAACGCGGACGGGCAGGTCATCTATGACGGCCACGCGAACCAGACCACCTACCGTGTCTTCAAGCCCTCCACCAGCTACATGATTGTGGACATGATGAAGACGGTCACCTCCTCCGGCACGGGCACAAACGCGAAAATCAGCGGACAAACGGTAGCCGGCAAGACCGGCACCAACTCCGACCAGAAGGGCGTTACCTTCTGCGGTATGACCGGCTATTATGCCTCCTGTCTTTGGATCGGTCATGACAACTACAAGGCGCTGTCCTCCAAGGCCACCGGTTCTGCCTCCGCGGCACCCCTGTGGCAGAACTATATGAGCAGGATTCACAAAGGCCTCGCCAATCGGGATATTCTGAATTATTCCGCCTCCGATTGCGGGCTGGTAAAGGTCACCACCTGCACCGTCAGCGGGCAGTTGGCTACCGAAGCATGCTATAATGATGTAATGGGCTATGGCGTTACCACCGACTATTGGCTGAACGGTACGCAGCCCACCGCCACCTGCCAGATGCACAAGACCATGACGCTGTGTACCGAAAGCGGCTCCCTGGCGACCACCGCCTGCCCCGGCTATTCCACGGCAGCGAAGGGTGTCATCATCATTCCCGAGGGGCACCCGCTGTACCGCTTCATCGGAACGAAGTATGAGACCGCCCTGCTGGACTATTTCGGCAACTATGCCACCTGCTCTTCTTCCGATCTGCAGTACCTGACCTGTTCCATCCACGGCGGCACCACGGTGACGAACAACAGCACGTTGCTTCCCGATGCCTCAACGCTGCTGAATTCCGCCTGGGTGCGGCTGGGTCAGTTGACCCCCGGCACCCCGTCCTATGACAGCCTGTACTATGCCATCATGTCGCTTCAGCAATTGATCAATACCGGTAATCCCTCTACCGACGATCTCGCCCAAGCAATGAGCCTGGTTACGCAGGCGATGACGGCTTACTGATGTTTTTTCCATCAAAGGAGCATAAGAATGTCTCTGTTCAACCCGATTCAAGGCCAGTACGAACGGTTGAGCCGCGCCCTGGACGACAGAAAAACAATTTCCCTTCACGATGCCGCGCAAGCCATGCGCGTGAAGGAAGGCCGGGTCGACCGTTCCCTGCTGGAGATGACAAAGAAGGGGTTCTTCGGCGAAAACCGTCCCTATGTGGATGACGAGTTGCGCACGGTGGTCATCGACCCCCGTTACGCTGCCTATGCCAGGGTGATGGCCGCCGCGGAGCATCTGATTGACGAGCTGGAATCCGCCCGGACAAAGCCCGCCGCCATGACCGCCGCCGCCCAAAGCAAGGCCAACAGCGGCGGATTTCTTGCTGCCCTGTTCCGCCCGCCGGTCAAAATCCCCGATACATCCTCCGCAGTAGGTACCATGATTGAGCTGTCCGAGTTTGCCAACCGCCTCCGTACCATCCTGCTGGGGCACCCGGAGGCGCCTTATGACCCAGCCATGGCGGACTGGCTTGATGGTGCCATGCAGACTGTAATTGCCTGGGAAAACTGCCTGGAAGGCGCATATGCCGATGGCAAAAAGAGCGACACCATGCGCCGGCTGGAGCGGACGTTGTCCACCGACTACCTT
>JAZUDA010000195.1:0-18839 GCA_045639455.1 Clostridia bacterium
GTGAGATTGCCCAGCGGATCATAGACATAGCCGGTCAGGTTCCCCATTTCGTCCACAACGCCTGTGAGACGGTTCAGCCTGTCATAGAGATACTGCTTTTCGTTGCCTTCCGCGTCAGTTTCAGCAATGATGTTGCCCGCCTCGTCAAAACGCAGGCTGTTTGTCGAGCCGTCCGCATAAACGACTCCAGTCAGCCGATTGAAAGGATCGTAGGCGTAAACCGCGCTGTTCCCCAGCGGGTCTGTCCAGACGGTCAGGTTGGCATTGGCGTCATATTCATATTCCGTGCGGCTCCCGAGGGCGTCCGTGACGGCAATGAGATTGCCCACCGTGTCGTACTCGTATTTTGTCACGCCGCCGTTGGGCGCGGTCTCAGAAATGACCCGGTTCAGGGCGTCGTAGGTGTATTCCGTCACATTGCCCAGCGCGTCCGTCACGGTCAGCAGGTTGTTGTTGGCATCGTAGGTATAAACGGTTTCCGCGCCCAGCGGGTCGGTAACGGAGAGAATATTGCCGTTCAGGTCGTAGGAGATTGTCGTTTCACCGCCCAGCGCGTTCACCTGCTTTACGGGACGGTCCATACTGTCGTATTCCACGGAAATCGTTCCGCCTGTGGGCAGGGTGCGGGTGAGGATGTTCCCGTTCCGGTCATAGGTGTAGGTTTCTGTTGCTCCCGCGGGATCCGTCACGCTCATAGGCAGCCCCACAGCGTCATAGGTATATGTTGTTTTACCGTCCAGCGGGTTGGTCTCCTTCACCAGCCTGTTCAGCGCGTCATATTCGCTTGCTGTCACATTGCCTTCCGCGTCTGTCCGGGACAGCATATTCCCGTGATTGTCATAGGTATAGCGTTCCGTATTCCCCAGCGCGTCCGTGACGCTTTCCTTCAGCCCTGAGGCCGTATAAGAAGCGGTCTGCCTTGCGCCGTCCGGAAGGATGATTTCCGTCAGGTTCCCCAACCCGTCATAGGAATAGCGGGTCACATTCCCCATAGGGTCTGTCATGGAGGTCTTCCTGCTCAGCGCGTCATAGGTATAGGAAACAGACGTACCGTCCGCGAAGGTGATCTTCAGCAGATCGCCCTTCGCGCTGTACGCGTATTCCGTACTGTTGCCCAGCGCGTCCGTTACGGCGCTGACGTGGTTGTTGATATCGTACTGATACCGGGTCGTGTTCCCCATGGCGTCCGTTTCGGAGGTGAGAAGACCCTTTTCATAAGTGTGGGCTGCTGTGTTCCCCAGCGGGTCAGTCTTCGTCAGAACATTTCCGTTCCCGTCATAGGTGTACTTTGTTTTCCCGCCGTCCGGCGCGGTCTCCGTCAGCAGATTGCCTTTTGCGTCATAGGTGTAGGATGTGGTATTGCCGTTGAAGTCGGTACGGCTCAGCAGGTGATGGGCATCATCCCAAACAAAGGAAACCGTCAGACCCCTGGGATCTGTTTCGCTGATCTTGTCGCCGTTTGCGTTATAGGCGTATACCGTGATCTGTCCCAGTGCGTCCGTTTCGGATACGATCTCCCCCTGCACGCCGTAGGTGAAGGAGGTCTCGCTGCCATCGCTTTCCACAATGCGGGTGGTGCGCTGCTTTTCATCCCGGTAGTAAGCGACCCGGTTCCCTTCCGCGTCCGTGGTCACGGTATGGTCATCATGATATTCCAGCGTATACCTGCCGCCGTTCGCGTCTGTCTGCGCGATTACGCGGTATTGGTCATCGTAGATATTTCTTGCCTGACAGATGCCTGTGCCGTCATACCAAGCGGTCATGAGGCCGTTTTTGTCATATTCATAGCGGGTTACATTCCCGTCCGGATCGGTGACGGAAACAAGATCGTCCCCTTCATAGGCATAGGAAACACGGGCACCGCCTGGAAGCGTAAGCCCGGTGATATGACCGGATTCATCCGCGGAGACGGTGATTCGTTCACCGTTGGACAGGATGATGCCTGTGAGATGGTTTTCGGAGTCTCTATCAAAATCGGTAATTCCGTTCTCTGTCTCCCTGCGCAGGAGCAGGCCGGTATTGCCAAAACAGTAGACTGTGCCATCCGTAAGGGTGATCCGGTATCCTTCATCAGTTGCGGCCAGCTGCTCATACTCGGTGCTGTTGCTTGCGTAAGAGCCGTCCGGCTTCTGTGTAAAGATCACTTCACTGCCGTCCGCTCTGCGCCATGCGATGCCGCCGTTCTCCGCCCTTGTCAGGCACTGGGTGAGCTCAGATGACCACTTCGCACCGAAGGGAGTATTATCCTCATCGGACAGGCTGTTGTAGGTACGGATCAGGTCGATTCCCCCATAGGTGAAGTCCCGTGCCTGCACGAAGAAGTTGCCCGTGTTGAAGTTAATGGGTTCAAAGCCCAGGGAGCAAAAACGGTGCGGTCCCAGCAGACTCTGGTCCAGGGTAAAGCGCTCCTCGTGCACCGCGGCTTCCGTTGTGTAGTTCCCGGTATACTGTGTGTTGGTATCGGTAAAATGCAGCAGCTCATGATGCTCCACATCCCCGCGGACAGAAGGCAGCCCCTGTGTCGGAGCAGGCGTGGGAGACGGAGCCGGCGTGGATGTCGCGGGAAGGGCAATCCGCTTGACAGACGCCGCCACGGGCGCACTTTCACGGACAAGCAGGTTCGTATTCCCGTCCATAGGATCCGCGTAGACTCTGCGGACAGATACGGTATACTGCGCGCCGGATACATAGTCACGGTCCGTGAAGGATGTACCGGTGATAGAGGCGATGAGCGCACCGTTGCGTTGAATATCATAATATACCGTGCAAGGCGCGGATGTGTCAGCCGGGGCGGGATCCGTCCAGGAGAGCTCGTACCGTCTGTTCGAATACGCGCCGTAATCCTTCGCCGTGACATTCTGCGGGCTCTGCACCAGGCAGGGACTGATTTCCTTCCCGCGCAGCGTGATTCCTTCCGTGTGGATGCCCCGAAGCGTGATTCCTTCCGGCAGTTCGGCATGGATGTGGAGAGTATCCGTCTTTTCATTAAGGAAAGTGTATTCCCCAGGAGTTACGGTAATCCATTCTTCTCCGTCAGTCGAATAGGAGAAGATGCTGTTCAGCCCTGCGTTCGAACCGGTATTCAGACCGCTATTCAGGTCGGTGTATTCGATCTCATTCCCGTCTTCATCCGTACACAGTACTTCCAGCCGGATGGCATGTACGGGCTTTTCCGTTGAGATGTCTCCGGAGTCATAGGTTCCGGTGCTGTCCGGCATATCCCGCAGGATCACCTTTGCTTCTGCGCCGGTGCCGTACAGAGTCCCGTCCGCTGTCACGCCTGCCTGTGCAAGCGTATGGACAGAATTCTCCGTGTACGGGAGCAGGCTGAGACTGTTCGCGTTATCCTGCAGTATATCATCCGCGTACAAATGCACTTCCGCCATTTCCGCGGGGCAGTCGTTCGTTACGGATACAACGGCGTTTGTGCTCTGCCGGGGAGTAGTCAGACTGTAGTTGTTTACTTCTTTCAGGAGGCGAACGGAAAAACGCACCGCTTCCGATTCATAGATACCGGTCACATCCAGCCCGTGCAGGACCGCGCCTGCTGTCATGCTGCTGCGGATGCGGATGCTGTTTTGCGGCACGGCAAACACAGCGTCCTGCGTGCAGGTTATGGCATGCCACGTGTTCCCCTGATCCGTGCTGTATTCATATCCATAGCTGCCTTCCGGCCCTTCCACCGCGTTCAGACGGATCGCTGTCACAGGGCGAACGGGGGTATAGTCCGCCGTCACAAACACGGCGCTGTCGCTTTCCGCTTCCGCACCGGCGGAAGTGAACGTGATATCCGCGCATGTTTCCAGACCGTCCGCGTTCTGCAGTGTATCGCTGAATACGACTACGCTGCGGAAGCCCTGAGAATAGTGACAGGCTCCGTTCTCATCCTCGGAGATCACGGTCAGGGTATGACTCGAATCTTCCGGGAACAGGATTGGTATAATATCATAAGCGTGTGAATCTGCTTCAGATACTATGTCAAATGCTTTGCCCCCGTCCACATACCATTTGCCGTTCTTTTCCTCTTCGCTGTACAGAACTTCATAAGAGGCGGCTGTCTTTTCACTCAGGATCGCGCCGGTTTCGGGGGCTGTGATCGTGACCTGCTGCGTTACGGGCATGGCACTGTGAACGGCAGTCACGCACACGCCTTCCGTGATTGTTTCATGACCCACCGCGTCATGCACGGTCAGGGTCATTGTGATTTCCTCACCGTCCGCGAACAGGCCGGTGTCCAGGATCCCCAGGCTTTCGGCGTTTCTGACATCGGTACCGGTCAGTTCCACCGTTGTTCCGCTTTCGCCTGTTGCGGTAAACGTCCAGTCCGCAAGAGAGACATCATCCGCTGTACCCAGCACGTTCAGGATCCCGGATACGGTATCGCCGTTCAGGGGATAATCAATCGCTGCCGCGGGTGCTGTGCGGTCAACGAAATACGCCAGCGGGAAGTCACCCGCATTGCCTGCCTTATCTGTAAAGCGCAGGGTGAGCTGCTGCTCACCGTCCTCGATTTCCGTGATATCAATTGTCTTTTCTCCGAATTCGAAAACGGCAAGGTCTGTAAATGTTGTATAGTTTTCCCCGTCCAGACTATAGGATACTTCCGCAAGGCCGCTGTACTCATCTGAAGCGTTCGACCATAGCACGGTCAGGATATCCGCTTCCGTCCAGACATCGGGGGATACAGAAAGAGCTTCCACTATCGGCGCTGTTCTGTCAATATACAGGGTATCGGTCTCTTCCAGTGTCATGCCCGCCGCGTCCGTCAGGCGAAATATTACCGTATGCTCTCCGTCTGTGAGGGAGGAAATGTCTACGCTTTCCTCTCCGTTTTCCGAAAGCGTCAGGGTATAGGAAACGGTGCTTACAGAGCCGTCATCATTGCTTTCAATCTCAACCGAAACATCCGCCAGGCCGCTGAGTTCATCCCTTGCGCCTGTCCAGGTGATCGTGGCTTCATTTTCCTTCGTCCAGTCAGCCGGCGTGATACTCACATCCGTCAGGACGGGGAATATACGGTCTATAAGGATCTGCGCGCCATTGGGTGTGCCATAGTTCCCATTCGCGTCCTTACCGCGGATATATACCGCGTGTTCTCCGTTTGCAAGAGAGGAAATATCCGGTTCAATACTGCCGTTGGCGGCAGAAGATCCGGTATCCGTCCAGTTCCAGGCCGTTGGATCGTTTCCTTCAGGATCCAGCACGTACTGCACGCTGCCTCCGCTCATTTGCGTTTCCTTCAGCGGAAGATCCAGCACACCCGCCCATGTGATTCGCACGCTGTCTGCATTAGTCCAGCCCGCGGGACTGACCGATACGCTCACCGGCTGTACAGGCGGAAGCGTATCCGGCAGCATGGTATTCCCGTACGCGGCTGTCGCATCGCTTGCCGTCTGGCTGTACTGATTGCAGGGAATGACACTGAAATAATAGTTCAGGTCACTTTGGTCATTCCGGGGAATACACGGCAGTTCCTCACCCGTTCCGTCCCAGTGCAGGGCATAGCTGCCCGCGCTGATTTCCGCCTGCGTAGGCCACAGCTTTTTGTCTTTTGTGCTGTAGGAAGTCGTATTCCCGATATAGCGGTATTCATATTCCTTCCCGTTATACACACCCAGCAGATATCCCTGCGCGCCGCTGACCGAATTCCATTTCAGTTCTGCCCAGCCGCTGCCGCTGTTGACGCCATAGCCTTTGGGCTGAATGGTGAGAGCAGGCTTTGTGACTCCGGTATAGTAAGTGGCGGAAAAGCTCATTCTTTCATTCCGGGGCAGAACGTCCGAAGAGCAGATTCGCGCCCAGGAAGAGGATGAAGTAATGGCAAAGCCGTAATTCTGTTTCTGGTCACGGGCATTGAACCACGCGGAAAACAGCTTTGTCACGTCCACGGTATTCCAACCCGTATGCAGCGTCACGTCTACATAGATATCTGGTGATAGGGAAGGACGGGTGTTATAGGTCACGGTGGATGTGTTCCAGCCGCCTGTTACCAGGGAAATACGGAACTTGCCGTCTCCGCTCATTTCATGGATATTGACCTTCCAGGAAGCGCTTTCAATGAGCAGCGGTGTTGTCACGGGAAAATCGGAGGTCCAGCTCTCACCCAGTCCGGACAGCACAGGGCAGACATACGCCACACTGTTCCCGCCGTAGGTACCGGCGTACAGGTTTGTCCCCTCCAGGGCATGATTATACTGGGCGCTGCCGCTGGCGACCGTATGGGCGAAATGCTTATCCGGCTGGGAGCTGCTGACATACACATCGCCGATGCCGGTGGACAGGTCATTGAAATATTCTCCCGTAGGGTCAATGGTCACGGGGTACGAAGCGCTCCGCATCCATTCATCATTGGGGCTGTAGGTCAGGGTATAGCTTCCGCCGCCTCCTGACAGGGAGACCGCGATTTCTGAGCTTGTCTTGCCCGCGGCGTCTGTCATATAGGGCGCGTCGATTCTGGCCAGCGCGTTGCCGGCTCCGTCATACAGGTATACGGTCCTGCCGGAAAGGCCTGCGGAAAGGCCGTTGGTTTTCAACTGATACTGATAAATATGGTTGGCTGTATACTGATGAACGATGATATCTTCCTTGACGCCGGTGGTGGTGGCGGAGAGGCGCACGTCTGTTACGGAATCAAACAGACCGTCAAACACGATTGCGCTGACGCTGCCGCTTCTACTGCTCCCGCTCTTGGCCGTGGAACGAAGCGCGCCGCCGATCTTTCTGCCGGTAATGGAGGATGGCCGGGACTGGCTCTCTTCGGCGCTCGCGGAAGGCAGCAGCCACCGCAGCCATCCGGTAATATCGTTAGTCACGACAGAGTCGTTAGTTTCGTTTTCTGTTTCAGGAACGGGCGTTTCAGCGGGAACAGTGGGTTCAGCAGGAACGGATGATTCTGCCGCTAATGAGACAGGAGCCTCGGTTGATACCGGGATTTCTTCTGCCTGGTGTGGTTCTGCAGGCACAGCCACAGGTTCCTCCACAGGCATGGGTGCCTCCACAGGCGCTGTGGTCGGTTCCGGAATGGGAGTAGGTTCCGCTGCGGAAACTGTTTCCTCTGCAGGAACAAGTTCAGGCGTGGAATCCGGCGTAGCAGTGGCTGCTTCTTCAGGCGTGGAGGCAGGAGTTGTCTCGGGCAGAGGTGTATCTGTGGACTCGGAAGTTTTCGCAGGCGCGGGAGTGTCCTCAGGTACGGGCGTTTCGGTCTGCTCTTCCTGTTCTTCAGGCACGGGAGTTGGGTCAGGCTCTTCAGCGGGAGCCTCCATGGGAGCCGGGGTCTCCGTCGCTTCGGGAGCATCCGGCTGTTCTGAAGTGGGCTTTTCTTCGTCCTGTTCCGGCGTATCTGTCGGCTCCGGCATGAGGGTCGCCTCAGGCACGGAAGTGGCGGGTACTGTCGGCACATAGGCCGTAATCCGTACCAGCGGATGATCCGCATAGCGCCGGACATCGCCGTTCCGCAGTGCTTCCGTCTTTGCCGTTCCGATCTCTTCTGCTGTCAGGTTCCGCAGTGTTTCCCGAAGGATATATCCTTCCACAACCATTTCCGAGGTATCAAAAACGACCACGGCATAGCTGCTCTCATCCGGAAGAGACGCAATCCACACGACTGAATTCCCCGGAAGACGCCCAAGCGGATCATTCCGGTTCCGCTGCCGGTACACATACGTTTCTGTCAGCGTTTTCGCATAGCCGGTGGTCAGTTCATCCGCTGCGGGTGTTTCTTCCGGTTGTTCCGGCTCGTCTACAACAGGTAAATCATCATGATCTGTTGATTCTGCTTCGGAAAACTCTTCCGTGTTTTCCGTATCCTCTTTACCCTCTGCTTCTGCCTGCTCCTGTGCATCTTCGGCAGGAATAGGATCGTCTGGAGAGGTTCCAGGGGCACCTTCGGTATCCGTGCTTTCGATTATTCCCGGGGCAGTATATTCTTCTTCAGGCTGATCCTCCGTTTCAGTGGGCTGTTCAGGCTCTGTTTCATCCGCTTCTTCCCCGGGAATATCATCCTGGCTTTCTTCGGAAGGTTCGTTATTCTCCTGTACAGAATCCACGCTCTCTGCGGGAAGGCCATCCTCTGAGGCACCCTCCCCGACGATATCATTTTCATTCAAAAGATCATGGTCGTCATTATTTTCTCCGTCTGTTTCTTCTTCAGGAGAAAGCGTGTCATCCGCCTCGCCGGAGGTTTCGTCATTGTCGTCTGTTATATCCTCTTCCGGTAATTCTGTTGGTTCCTCCGGCATTTCTTCAGAATCTTTGCATTCATCCACCGACAGAACGGGGTAATAATCGTTCAGCATTACCGGTGAAAACGAAAAGCCGGTCCCTGCCATTTCGACAGAAACCAGCGTCTGATTCTCATGATATACTGTGCGGATCGTAGTATCCACCGTGTCCGACACTGCAGTCAGCGTACTCCCGTTATCCGTCATGGAGGTACGGCTGGACTCCAGAGGCACAAGGCTGCTGTTATCCGCACTGGCATACCATGTTACAGTATGCTTTTGCGCAGACTGCTCCGGTTCCGTTTCTCCTATCGCGTTTATGCTCATATTGAACACCATGACAATGGCGAGAATAAAGGCAACAACGCGATTTTGTTTCATTTTCCAGTCCTCCTGTTAATTCCGAAACGTTTTTTTCATCTTCGTTAAAATTATATCAAACGATTATATGAATGTCCAGCATTAATAATCACTTTTATATCATATTTCCATGGTTCTGTTTGTATCGCTATCTTTTTTTGTTCAAAATGCATTCAAAATGAAAGAAGGAACCGAGAGACTGTCCTTTTCTATAGATACGCTTGATAAAAAAACATCCGTGATTTCATCCTTTTGAAGATGATTCACGGAGGTCTCTTTTTCATTAACGGTATACTACCTGATCCCAGATGATTTCCTCAATCTGATTCTTGATGGAATTCATCAAGCCGACCCACTTCATCTGATTACGAGCCTTCAGATTCTCATCGGCTCCGGCGTCTTTTGCCATTTGAGGCATCATGATATCCAATAATCGTCTGGCTTCGCTTTCGGTTTCATGGAGATCATCGTATAGCTTCCCGGTGAGCAGCAGTCTGCTGAACAGCCCCGGACGGAATTCCCGAAGGTAAATCATTCTGGATAATCCGTACCTGCCAAGTGGTAATTCCTGCTCGACAGATATATCCGGAAAATAGTAATCTCCGTGAAGCTGATAGTCAAGGCCATTGGTGTCATTGTGAAAGCGTGCTGGTAGTTCATTCATGTCCTTTTCCTCTCTTTCAATTCGTATGTGTAAACAGGTGACAGGGAAGGAGCGCTGTGATTGTTCATCTCCTTTGCTGTTTATTTGTCACATCACGATGTCCGAGAAGAAATAAAGAAATCCGAACCCACTCCCTACTGGGATTAAGTTCGGATTTCTCCGCTTTGGTGGAGCATAGCGGATTCGAACCGCTGACCCCAACACTGCCAGTGTTGTGCGCTACCAACTGCGCTAATGCCCCGAACGAGAGATATCATACCACAACACGGTTGATTTGTAAATACCTTTTTTCAAAAAAAGCGAAAAAAGTTCCGAAGGGCTTCCGGCGGGCTGAACGGGCCGCGCAAGTGGGAATTCTGCGAAGTGATTGACTTTTCCGCAGGGACACGATACACTACTGAATATAGTCTGAATGGCGGGAGGCGGCTCGGATGGAGAAAGACAAAAAAAGGACGGTTCTGCTTGTGATTCCCGCCTTGCTGGCAATGATCTGGCTGGCGTTCCGGATTATTGCCCCGTATGACAATGAACGCGTCTACTATGAGGCTTTAGAGAAAAGTTATCCGAATATCGCGAAAATTGTTGAAATAAAGGCACGCCCCTATACTTATACGGCCCACGGACGCATTTATTTTGAGTTGGAGGCCAAGGACGGACATTTTGTCAGACCGTTTTATTCTTACACCTTTATGCTGGACTCATCCCTTGCGGAAACCCTTCCCGCGGAGGTAACGCAGGCCCTGGAGCGGGGGGAGGAGGTGTTCCTCGTTGTGGAGACAGGAAACAACTGCCTCATTCAAACGGTTCAGCTCGCGGAATCGCCCCACGTGCTTCACTATATCCGCGTCGTGATTGACGGAATCCTCTTTCTTCTTCTCGTCGCCTTTTTGACTGATACAGTCTCCGTTTGGCATTTTGAGACTCCCGCCCCGCAATCCTCCGCCGGTTCCTGCGATGATTCCTGCGATGAATCCGCCGCGCTCATTCAGGCCGTCTATACAAAGAGCATGTTCTCCGCGCCGAAGCGCCATAACGGCAAATGCGACGGGGACTGCAAGCACTGTCCGCCCCATTACGGCTACCGCTACGGCAGATGGTACTACGGGCATGACCACGCGTGGGGCTGTGAGTTCGGGGGGAACAAGTGCAGCGGAAGCATGGATTGATTGAAAAAGACCGCCGGAGAGGAGCATTCCTCCCGGCGGCCTTGGTTTTCTTCAGGAAAATCAGCCCAGGCTGAGAACGAACACGCAGTTGGCACTGTTTTCATATTGGGCATCCTGCCAGGTAACGGAGCCGTCCTCCGCCACGGTCAGTGTGCCGGTGCCGTCCGTATATACGACGGTCGCGGTCTCGTTGCCCTTCTCATCCACGGTGTAGTCGGTCTGAACGCAATCCGTATAGTACACGGTATCGCCCTCCGGCACACCGCTGAAGGTCCACTCGGTATAAGCGTCGGCGCCGTCGCCCCAGGTGATTACGGCGTACACGGCGCCGTACTCCGCGGTCAGCTCCATATAGGCCCGGCCGCTGACGGTATCGTCATAGATGCCGGCCAGCTCCTCGGAGGGGTCCGTCACGGAAATGGTCAGGCGCTGCACATCGGTCACCCGCGCGGTGCCGTCCAGGGCGGCATACACGGTCACGATGGCGTAGAAGGGCTCCGCGTTGGGCACAACGGGGGCACCCTTGCACAGGAAGTCGTAGTTCATGCCGGCCACCACCTGGGTCGCCAGCAGGGTGATGGGATCGTAGCCCACGCCTGCGAAGCCTTCCATGGCCTTGGCAAAGGCGGCAGCCGCGTCATCGCCGGTTTCTTCCTGCAGCGTCTTGCCGCCGGCCAGGCCGGCCTCGCCCGCCACATTCAGATTGCGGATTGCCAGGATCTGGGCGGTGCCGTCAAAACCGGCGTAGATGTACATCAGCGCGTAAAAGGAGGTGGGGGCGGCGGTCACCGTGGTGCCGCGGACCAGCAGGCAATAGTTGGTACCGGCTACCACCTGGGTCGCCAGCAGGGCAACGGGGGTGTAACCCACGCCAGCAAAGCCTTCCATGGCCTTTTCAAACGCCTTCTGCGCGTCCTCCGTCATGGTATGATCCTCGGGGAAGTTCCAGCCGCCGGCCATTGCATCGGCGGAAGCGGTCACAACACAGCCCAGCACCAGCAATACGGACAGGAATACGGCAATCAGTTTCTTCATAGTTTTTCCCTACCTTTTCAAATAAATTGTTTCCTCATTATGATAACGAACGGCACCGCGGTTTTGTTCCCGCGCCGCGTTCATCTATCTATACGAAGCAAGTCCCGCGATAGCTACAAAAGATTATCGATACTCCGGCAGCCAGCCCTTATGCGCCTCGATCAGGGCGTCGCACAGGGCGACGGTGTCGTCGATGGACAGCTCGCTCTGGGTATGGGGATCCATCAGCGCGGCCTGATAGATGTAGTCCTTCTTCAGCGTACGCGCGGCCTCGATGGTCAGCAGCTGCACGTTGATATTGGTGCGGTTCAGCGCGGTGCACTGCTCCGGCAGGTTGCCCGCGTAGGTGGGGGTCACGCCGGACGCATCCGCGATACAGGCCACCTCCACGCAGGCGTTGGAGGGCAGGTTGGGAATCAGGCCGGTATTGAGCACGTTGCCGCCGAACTTGTAGGGCTCGTTGGTCACCATGGCCTCCATAATGCGGCTGGCATATTCCTTGGAGCGGACGTGTTCGAGGGTGTCCTTGCTTGTCAGCTCCTCCCGCAGAGAAGCCCACTTCTCGTCATGCTTGATGCAGCGGCGGGGATATTCATCCAGCGGGATGTTGAAACGGTCGATCAGCTCCGGATACTTATCCTTGATGAACCAGGGCGTATACTCTGAGGTATGCTCGCTGGATTCGGTCACATAGTAGCCGAAGCGCTTCATAATCTCATACCGCACCATATCGTCATGCTTCTCGGTGCGCGCGGCCGCGCGGCGCTTGATTTCCGGGTACAGGTCGTTGCCCTGCTCGTCCCTGATTTCCAGCAGCCAGCCCTGATGGTTGATGCCCGCAATCTTGGTCTGCATGGTGTCGCGCCATTCCATGCCCAGACCCTCCAGCAGCTTGGGCGCGCAGACCTGCACGGAGTGGCACAGGCCCACGGTCTTGATGGGGGTATAGCGCTGCATATACCCGGACAGCATGCACATGGGGTTGGTATAGTTCAGGAACCAGGCGTTGGGGCAGACCTCCGCCATATCATCGGCGAAGTCCTGCAGAACGGGAATGGTGCGCAGGGCGCGGAAAATGCCGCCCACGCCCAAGGTGTCCGCAATGGTCTGCCGCAGGCCGAACTTCTTGGGCACCTCGAAGTCCGTCACGGTGCAGGGCTTATACAGGCCCACCTGAATGGCGTCCACCACGAAGTCGGCGCCGCGCAGGGCCTCCTTCCGGTTCTCCACGCCCAGGTATGAGGTGATTTTTGCCTTGTTGCCGAAGAAATTGTTCACCGCGTCCAGCATTTTCCGGCTGATTGCCAGGCGTTCCGCGTCAATATCGTACAGCGCGATCTCGGAATCCGCCAGTACTGGGGAAGCCATGCAGTCGCCCAGCACGTTCTTGGCGAACACGCTGGACCCCGCGCCCATAAACGTAATCTTTGCCATTGTTTTTTCTCCAATCACACAGTATTTGTTCCGCTTCCTATCATACTGCGTTCCGCCGAATAATGCAAGACGGATATGAACGAGCCGGGGGCTTCCCGCCCCCGGCAAGGAGCAGCCGAAAACATTCAACCGAAACAGCGTTTCGGTTGCCCCGCCGTCATACGGCGGTGTCCTCCTCTGAAGGCATAGTAATGGTAAAGAAGACAGAAGGGGGATGCCCTCGCGGAACGCGGGGCGCGGACGGAACCTGTTCCGTCCGCAGGCTTCAGGCACGGCGGACGAAGAGGAGAATGCTCGCATTCCTCCTCGAGGATGCCTGCCCGAAGCGCACTCCCGCTCCGTCCCCCCCAACAGGGTGCAGGGGATGAAATTCCCTGCCCGGGGTCATAGGGGCCGGGCAGCCCCTATCGTCCCCCCGAGACGTCCCCTCGTCTCCCCGCGAAAAAACAGCGCCCCGATTCGGAGCGCTTGTATAAATCCTCAGTATCTTCCCCGCCGGTGCTGGCCGGGGCGGGAGAACCGCACAGAGGCGTTAAAAGCTTGCAGCAGCAGGCCGGTCTTGATTTGCTGATAGTCCTTTTCCTCCCACAGGTTGTGTTCCTCGCGGGGGTCGGATTCCAGGTCGTACAGCTCGCCGAAGTCCTGCCCGTGGTAGACGCACAGCTTGTAGCGGCCGTCCAGGTACATTTCGGCGTAGGAGCCCTTGCCCTTTTCGTCCGTGTATTCCGTCTGGCCCTCGGCACGGAGGCCGTCATAGGTGGGGTCCTCCTCGAGGGTGTCGTAGTACTCGGTGCGCACAAACTTGCGGGGCGTGTATTCCTTTCCTTCCAGCACGGGCAGCAGGGAATGCCCCGCCAGCTCGTCCTCGGGAATCGTCAGGCCGCACAGGTCGGCAATCGTGGGCACAATGTCGGTCAGCTCCGTCATGCCGTCGTAGCGGACGCCCCGCGCAAGGCGGCCGGGCAGGGACATGATCAGCGGCACGTGTACCAGGCCCTCGTAGAAGCGGCAGCCCTTGTGGGTCAGGCCGTGGTCGCCCAGCATTTCGCCGTGGTCGGAGTTGTAAATAACAAGCGTGTTTTCCGTAAGGCCCAGTTCATCCAGCGCGTCCAGGATTTTGCCGTAGTGGGCGTCGATGGTCTCCACCATGCCGTAATAGTTGGCCTTGTTCCGGCGCAGACGGTCGTCCATGGGCGTGGCGGAGCTCTGGAAGAAGAAATTGCCCAGCTTTTTGTCCAACGTGATGTCCTTTTCACTGTAGATGGGGTCGGCCAGATTACGCGCCATATATTTGTCGGTCAGCGCCTGCGGCCCGTCATACGGCGGGTGCGGGTCGTAGCAGTTGACGCACAGCATCCAGGGCGCCTCGTCATCCTTGTGCTTCGCCATAAACTGCACGGCGCGCTCCGCCAAATAGGCGGTCTGCCGGTATTCCGCGGGCGCGTCGGGGCGGTACCAGTGGTAGTCGTGCTTTTCATCGGTGGTGAAAAGATCACGCCAGTCCACACCCTTGTCCTCCAGCCATTTCCGGTAGGGGTTGCCCTCCTGTCGCAGGTAGTGTCCGGAACCCAGCATGGTTTCAAAATAGGTGAAGCCGTCATCCATCCGCGGCTCGTACTCCCAGGCGGAGGTAATGTGCAGCTTGCCCAGCAGGCCGCAGGTGTAGCCCGCGTCGGCCAGCCGGCGGGAGATCAGCGTGCAGTGCTCCGGCAGATTGTCCGCGCCGTTGATGTTGGCGTTCACGGCGGAGGGATACCGGCCGGTCATAAAGGAGGAGCGGCTGGGGGTGCAGATGGGGTTTTGGCAGTAATTGCGGGTGAACGCCACGCCGCGTGCGCACAGCCGGTCCAGGTTCGGCGTATCGATGTCCGGGTTGCCCAGGGCATGAATGGTATCGGAACG
The DNA here is from genome assembly GCA_045639455.1 of Clostridia bacterium. Taxonomy (GTDB): domain Bacteria; phylum Bacillota; class Clostridia; order Christensenellales; family Aristaeellaceae; genus JAZUDA01. Next base: position 14,781 of record JAZUDA010000195.1, read on the forward strand.
CTGCTGATCGGTGGTCAGCCACAGAATATTCGGTCGCTTCATGGGAATCTCCTTTGCATTGTAATAGGTTTATTTTACCTTCCGGCGCGGTGCCTGTCAAGCGCCGCCGTCATTGCATTCTTTTGCCCCGGGTGTTATAATATGCATATTCAGTTGTGGAGGTGCTTTTTCATGAAAAAGTGTCTGGCATTGCTTCTTCTCAGCATGATTCTTGTTTCTTTGTCCGGTACGGCGTTCGCCATCGGGCGGGCCATCGTGGATGTCCGCTATGAAGACCTGACGGCGCAGCCGGACGGCAAGCTGAAGCTGTCCATCTCTCATAACGATGATGAAATGACGGTCTGGATGAGCGTCTGCGACGAGGACGGCTACATTTACACCGACAAAAAGTCCTCCGCGAGTGTGATCAATACGGACGGGTACTACGGCAGCGCAAGATACCGCCTGATTGTTTCCCATCTGGAAAACGGTATGTATTTTGTGGAATCCATCCAATGCGGCGGCGAAACGGTGTGGTACTCCGTCTACAGTCTGGATGGCACTTTCCTGAATCGGGAGCTTTTCATGGCGCATGATTCGCTCATCGGAAAAGAAGCCTGGTGCGATGAGCTGAACAAAGCGTTCGAGCCCTATGGCATCAGCTTCACCTACACATTTGTGAATAGCGACGAAGAGCATATGTACCCCGCCGCTAACCGCCCGGAGAGCTCCGCGGTGGTGCTGTATGTGGAAAATGACATCACCCTGCCGTCCCTGGAATCGGAAAAGGATGCCGCCATGGCCCGCTTCACGCCGGACGCGCCCGCTGCCGGCTACGAGCAGGAATATCTGCCCCTGTTTGAGGCGGCCGGCTGGAAGCTGGGCTCTGTGCAGGAGAACACCGGCTACAGCGAGTACGGCACGCTGATGCAGTATACCTTCATCCATGATAACGGCTGCAAGATTTATTTTTACATCGACCCTGCCGCGGGTACGCCCGCCCGAATCTCCTATTCCGAGACCCCTCTGTATAAGGGCCAGCACGGCTATAACGCACAAAAGCTGCTGGAAATGGCGCCCTCCGAGGAGCTGCTGGCCGTGCAGGCGCTGCTGAGTGATGTGCTGGCGGTGCATCAGCCGGAGGCCGCGCAGGCCATGGCATCCCTGCCCCTGACGGGTACGGATGCCCCCGATATGGGCGGCGGCCCCACCCTGACCACCCGCGCGGAAGGCGACGGGATGCAGATCACTTACACCCTGCAATACCAGACCGCCGGCGATGAGCAGCTGGCCAGAGGCTTTACAATTCGCAAAAACTGATTTTGAGGAGACAGCATGAGCACAACACAGTATACGAAAACGGTCCCCGTCATCGGGGGCTATGATGTGGTCGTCTGCGGCGGCGGCCCCGCCGGCTGGGTGGCGGCCGTCCCTGCCCCCCCGGACGGAAAGAAAACCGCGCTGATCGAGGCCCTGGCATTCCCCGGCGGCGGCGCGGCGCTGACCTACGTTGCGCCCATCTGCGGCGTGTACCACGACAATACCCGCATCCTTTCCGGCATCGGCTGGGAATTCGTGCAGGGGTTGATTGACGCGGGTGCGGCACAGGTGGAGCTGACGGATCATCCGCTGGACACGCATACCTACCGGGGCAATGTGTCCTACCACCCGGAAACGTATAAGCTGCACGTGTCCGAAATGCTGCGAAAGGCCGGCGTTACGCTGTATACCAACTGCCGCGTGCTGGACTGCGAGTGCGAAAACGGCCATGTGAGCCGGGTCATCTTCGTCAGCAAGAACGGCCTGGAGGCTGTCGACTGCGGGCATGTGATTGACGCCACCGGCGATGCCGTACTGGCACGGGCGGCCGGCGTTCCCATGCTGGACAAGGGCGAAATGATGCCCATGAGCCTGTGCTTCCTGCTGGAGGGCGTGGACACGTCCACCGACCTGCTGCGGGGCTATATCCATCATGACGGCAGCACCCGCACGGGCAGCAACCCGGTGATTCATGACTACCTGATGGATTACGGCGCGTCCCATCCCGGCCTGCCCCAGTTCGGCGGGCCCTGGTTTGTCAGCCAGGTGCGGGGCAATCTGCTCTCCGTAGTGATGACCCGCCGCTCCGGCGACGGCGCGGACCGGGAAAGCCTGACGGAGACCGAACTGCTGCTGCAGCGGGATATTTTCGCCCTGATCGACGCCCTGCGCAAGGGCTTTGCCGAGTTCGCAAATGCGGAGGTGGCGGCCATCGCGCCCATGGCGGGCATCCGGCAGACGTGGCGCATCAAGGGTGTGCACACCCTGACCCAGGAAGAGGTGCTGGCGGGCAAGCAGTTCGATGACGTGATTGCCTACTGCACCCATCCCATGGACTTCCATTCGCCCGTCGACAATTCCCAGCGGCTGATTCCGCTGGAGCAGCCCGGCCCCATCCCCTTCGAGACCGTCATCGCCCCCGGCTTTGACAACCTGTACGCCGTGGGCCGCTGCGCGTCCCTGACCGGCGGCGCGTATGCCTCCGCCCGGGTGCAGGCCACCTGCATGATGATGGGCGAGAACGCCGCGAAACATATCCGATAAAGGAGAAAAAATCAATGAAAATCAAGTATTACGGCACCGGCGACGGGTACGGCATCCCGGAACCGCTCTGCTCCTGCCGCCTGTGTTCCTATGCCCGCGCACACGGCGGACGCGACATCCGTACCCGTTCCCAGGCGACCGTGGGCAGCGTGATGGTGGACTGCTCCGTCGACATGCCCCTGCATACCGTGATGTACGGCCTGGATATGCGGGACTGGCGGCACATTCTCTTCACCCACGATCATAACGACCACTTCGATCTGGGCCAGTTCATGTCCCGCTTCACGGATGAGGAGAACTGGCACCTGTACCTGCCCCTCACCATGTACGATGACGTGAAGGCGCAGGTGGACAAGGTTGCCTCCGCCCCGCAGAAGAACCCGCCCCGGCGCACGCCCCTGCTGCACCGGGTCACGCCCTATGAGCCCTTCATGATCGGCGAAACGAAAATCACCGCGCTCAAGAGCAACCATAACCCCCACGCCGTCATCTACCTCATTGAGGAGGCGGGCAAGGCGGTGCTGTGGGTGCACGATTCCGGCCTGCTGACGGAGGACGCGAAGGCCTACCTGGCCGCCCATCCCGTTCATCTGGACTATGTGACCATGGACTACACCCTGGGCCGGGGCAGCCACTTCACCCCCACCCACATGGACATCCTGGGGTGCGCCGAAACAGCGGACACGCTGCGGGGAATCGGCCTCGCGGACGGCTCCACCCGCTTCGCCCTCAGCCATATCGGCCACCTGATTGACCGCACCCACGCGGAATTGACGCGGGAGGCGGAGGAGTTCGGCTTTGAAGTGGCGTACGACACCATGGAAGTGGAAATCTGACGATTTCCCGAAAACGAAAGAATATTGATGAAGAAAAAAATCTGCATTCTCTATACCGGCGGCACCATCGGCATGGTTCCCGGGGAGCATGGGTACGTCCCGTCGAAAAACACGCTGTATGAAGCCATCGATTCCATGAAGGACCTGAAAAAAGAGGGCATGCCGGAGGTGGAGATTGTCCAGTTTGACCCGCTGCTGGATTCCAGCAATATGTCCGTCCCCGAATGGAACAAAATCGGCGAGGCCATCGCGGAGCGGTACGACCGGTGCGACGGGTTCGTGATTCTCCACGGCACCGATACCATGTCCTACTCGGCCTCCGCCCTGTCCTTCATGCTGGAAAACTGCCGCAAGCCCGTGGTGCTGACAGGCGCACAGATTCCCCTGTGCGAGGTGCGCAGCGATGCCCGCGACAACCTGCTCACCGCCATGCTGATCGCCGGCGAAGGCGTAGTCAAAGAGGTCTGCCTGTACTTCGGCGGCAGCCTGCTGCGCGGCAACCGCGCCACCAAATTTTCTTCCGACGGGCTCATCGCCTTCATCTCCCCCAACTATCCGCTGCTGGCGGAAGCCGGCATCAGCATCAAATACAACACTTCGGCACTGCTCAAGCCCCAACGCGGTCCCTTTCGTCTGCGCCGCATGGACGATGTGCCCATCG
>JAZUDA010000196.1:0-1978 GCA_045639455.1 Clostridia bacterium
GCCGCCGATGACCTGCCTGCCGTCCTTGTCCAGGAAGCCCAGCAGAGGCAGACCGATGGTCATGTTGCCACCCAGATAGCCGTTTTTCTCGGCCAACAGCACCTTAGCACCGTTGCGAGCCGCGGCAAGCGCTGCAGCCAGACCGCCGGGGCCGGCGCCTACAACGACAACGTCATACTCTTTAGTACATTCATTCATGGGAAACATCTCCTTTTTAAATGAATTTTCAATCAGCAAGGATTATCTTGCCTGTAAACGAAACCTTTGGTATAATGAAAGCGAAAAAAGAGAAAGAACAATGGAGGCCATGCCTATGCTGTTTTGCAATGACCTGCGGCATCAACTGTCGAAGCTGGAGAAGCTGGTCATCGAATACATGAACACGCATGCCGATGAGATCATCAACGACTCCATCACCGATGTGGCGGACAAGGTCTTCGTCAGCGCCGCCACCGTATCCCGCGCGGTTCGCAAATGCGGATATGAATCGTTCAATGAAGCCCGGAACCACCTGGCACATCAGAACAGCGATGACGCTGCCCGATACTGTATCAATGAGATTCTGTCCAAGTCCTACATGGAATGCATCCGCACCATTGAACTGATTCACGTGGATGACGTGAAGCAAATCGCCCAACTCATACGTCAGGCGAAACGGATTGTGGTCCTTGCGCGTGGAATCACACGCCTTGTGGCAGAGGAATTCAGCTTCCAATTGGAATGCCAGGGGTGCAATGTGAGCACGGTGACAGACGGCGAAATTATGAAGAAGTTTGACCTGTACGTCCGCGAGGACGACCTGGTCATCATTCTGTCCGTTCAAAATACCACGCCGGAGTTGGCCATCGCCGCGCGCTTCGCCAAGCAAAAGAAATGCAAGATCATCACCTGCTGCTGCGTGGAAGGAACCGAACTACAGCACCTGAGTGACATCACCGTGCTGGGTTATTCCTGCTATATTTCCCCGAACCGAAACCTGGGAAGCACATCCCGCATCCCGTTGATGCTGATTACCCGCACCATTGTCGAATATATGGACGTAGCTCCCGACGCGCCGCAATGAAATTCATCGCGGCGCGCCGCTTTTTTATTAATACATCGTGCTACCGCCGCACAGGTTCAGCGCCTGGCCGGTGATGTAGCTGCTGGCAGGGGTCACCAGGAACATAACCAGATTGGTCACGTCCTCCAGCTCGCACAGACGGTGCTGGGGAATATTGTTCTTGAAACGGGGCATCACATCTTCGGGCTTCAGATTGCGCTTCTTGGCGTAATCAGCAACCTGCTTGTCCCACATGGGCGTGATAACAACGCCGGGGCAAATGGAGTTGCAGCGAATTCCCTTGGGGGCAAATTCAGCTGAAACAGACTGGGTCAGGCCGATAACGCCGAACTTGCTGGCGCAGTAAGCGGCATACCAGTTGGTGCCCTTCTTGCCGGACTCGGAGGAGAAGTTTACGATCGCGCCGCCTTCGGGATTCATATAGGTAACGGCGGCCTGGCAGCCGAAGAAGCAGCCCTTCAGGTTTACGTTCATCGTGGTGTCCCAGATTTCTTCCGTCTGCTCCAGGAAAGGAACGATACGGGAGTAGCCGGCACAGTTTACCCAGATATCCAGGCACTTCCAGGCATCGGTAGCAGCCTTGGCGGCAGCGAAAACGGCATCCTTCTTGGTGATGTCGGTGGGCAGCGCCATCGCCACACCGCCGGCGTCCTGAATCATATTCAGCGTGGTGGCCAGACCGGCCTCGTTAATATCCAGCAGAGCGACCTTCGCGCCCTCCTTGGCAAGACGGATGGCAGTAGCCTGACCGATTCCACTACCCGCGCCGGTAACAACAGCAACCTTATTATCCAAAATCATGTGAAAACCCTTCTTTCCGTTTATTGGCAAACGCCTACGTGTATATTATACTCCGATTACTGTGAAAAAGCTTTTCTTTTTTTTTACTTTTTTTATAAAAAGTTGAAAAACTTT
>JAZUDA010000197.1:0-2405 GCA_045639455.1 Clostridia bacterium
TTTGTGCAGACCGGCTGTGAGACCGTTGAGGCCGTTCCCTACGATATGCCCATTGTGGGCTACAATACCTCCACTGTCAACACCCTGCGTATGTGGCGTGCCCGCTCCATCAAGCAGCTGGACCTGCAATCCTTCGGCCAGGGCGACTATGAAGGCGCCATGCACGACCGGCTCAACGCGGAACTGATCAGCAAGGTGCTGTATCCGGACGATACCCACATTGAGGGCAAGCGTCTGCGCCTGCAGCAGCACTATTTCTTTGTCAGTGCTACGCTGCAGTATGCCATCAAGGATTTCAAGCGTAATTACGGCCGCAACTTCGCCTTGCTGCCTGAAAAAGTTGTATTTCACATCAACGACACCCATCCCGGCTTCGCCATTCCCGAATTGATGCGCGTCCTGATGGACGACGAGGGCCTGGGCTGGGAAGAAGCGGAAAAAATCACCCGTGCCAGCTTCGCATACACCAACCACACCATCCTGTCCGAGGCGCTGGAGCGTTGGCCCGAGGATATGGTGAAATCTCTGCTGCCCAGAATCCACATGATTCTGGAGGAAATGAACCGTCGTCTGTGCGGCAGATTGTGGAACGCCTTCCCCGGTGATTGGGACCGTATCGGCCACATGGCCATCCTGTCCTACGGTCAGGTGCAGATGGCAAATTTGTGCATCTCCATGTCTTTCTCCGTGAACGGCGTCAGCTATCTGCACGGCGAAATTCTGAAAAACGAAACTTTCAAGGATTACTATAAGCTGATGCCCTCTCACTTCACCGCCATTACCAACGGTGTTACGCATCGGCGCTGGCTGATGGCCTGCAACCCAGGCCTGAAGAACCTGCTGGACGAAACCATCGGTCATGAGTGGCACTATGACGCTTCTCAACTGGCAAAGCTGAAGTCTTTCGCCGATGACGCCGCTTTCCGTACCGAGTTTGACCGGGTAAAGCAGGAAAACAAGGCGCGTTTGGCCAAGTACCTGGCTGAAAAGCAGGGCACCCATGTGGATCCTTCTTTTATCTTTGATATTCAGTGCAAGCGACTTCACGAGTACAAGCGACAGCTGCTGAATGCCCTGCACATTCTGGTGCTGTATAACCGAATCGTGGACGACCCGTCCTTTACCATGACGCCCCACGCCTTCTTCTTTGGCGCGAAGGCAGCCCCCGGCTATGCCCGCGCCAAGCTGATTATCCGCTTTATCAACGCCCTGGCTGCCATGATTGACCGCCATCCCCGCGCCCGGAAGATGCTGAAGGTGGTCTTTGTGGAGAACTACTCTGTCGCCTCCGCAGAGATCATGATTCCCGCCGCTGAAATATCCGAGCAGTTGTCCACCGCCAGCAAGGAAGCCAGCGGCACCTCCAACATGAAGTTCATGATGAACGGTGCCGTTACCATCGGCACCATGGACGGCGCCAACGTGGAAATGAGCGAACAGGTTGGGATGGACAATATCTACATCTTCGGTATGCGTGCCGATACGGTGCAGGATATGTACCGGGAGCACAACTACAACCCCATGATGATTTTCGAACGGAATCAGGAGCTGCGCAAGGCCCTGACGCAGATGATCGATGGCACCATTTTCCCGGAAAGTCCCGCGCTTCTGCAGGATCTGTACCATTCCCTGCTGATTTCCGAGTATGGCAGTATGGCTGATGAATACTTCGTACTGAAGGATTTCGGCTCCTATACCATCGCTCATCAGCGGATGGAAGACGACTATAACAACCGTGACAAGTGGCTGAAGATGGCCGTCATGAATACCGCTTGCTCCGGTATCTTCTCCACTGACCGCACCATCAAGGAGTATAACGACCTGCTCTGGCATATCGCACCGAACAGGTAAACGGCAAAGAGGGGCAATATGGTCTATCATTCCTCACATCAGGCCTATTTTCGCAGCCCATCCGGCGCCGTTCCCGCCGGCACGCCCGTCACCTTCCGGTTGTTGTGCGACGAGGCCGACAGTGTTACGCTGCGTCTGTTCAACGACCGTCACGCGGAGTTCCCCATGGAACGGTGCGGCAGGGAGTGGCAGGCCACAGTCACCATGCCTGCCATGCCGCAGCCTGTATGGTACACCTTCCGTCTCAGTGATGGGCGTTACTACGGCGCACCGGCAGATTTGCTGGGCGGCGAGGGCTGTCTGACGCAGGACGAAGGGCATGGCTGGCAGATTACGGTCTATGATCCGGCGTTCGTTACGCCCGATTACATGAAAAAAGGCGTAATGTACCAGATTTTTCCTGATCGCTTCGCCCGCGGAACCGGGAAGGCATTTCGTCCCGCCAAGAGAAGAATGTACCATGAAAACTGGGATGAAAAGCCGTTTCTCCCCCGGAACGAGGAAGATGAATATGTGCCGGTTGACTTTTTCGGGGGCAACCTGGCAGGGATTAC
>JAZUDA010000198.1:0-4849 GCA_045639455.1 Clostridia bacterium
GTTGCGGCGACGAAGGAATCCGTAAGTACTTTGTCCGCCAATACGGATGCGGCCTTTGCTGCGGTAAATGAGACAGTCGCGGCGACGAACGAGTCCATCAGCACTTTGTCCGCCAATACGGATGCGGCCATTGCTGCGGTAAATGAGACAGTCGCGGCGACAAACGAGTCCATCAATACGCTGTCCGCGAATACGGATGCCGCCTTCGCTGCGGTAAATGAGACAGTCGCGGCGACAAACGAGTCCATCAGCACTTTGTCCGCCAATACGGATGCGGCCTTTGCTGCGGTAAATGAGACAGTCGCGGCGACAAACGAGTCCATCAATACGCTGTCAGCGAATACAGACGCTGCCTTTGCGGCGGTGAATGAAACCGTAGCCGCGACCAAGGAATCCGTGACCACTTTGTCCGCCAATACGGACGCCGCGATCGGTGCCCTGCAGATGAATGCGAATACTTTGCAGGAGCAGGTCACAGCGGTGTCGGATAAGGTGATCTCCTACGAAACAATCGTTGAAGTCGAAATCGGCGACATGATCACCTTCGGCAAGTACGAACAGAACGGCAGTGCCGCCGACGGCAAAGAAGAAATTGAATGGCTGGTGCTGGATGTTCAGGATGGGAACGTGCTGCTTCTGAGCCGTTACGCGCTGGACTGCAAGCCCTACCATACGGAAAACACGGCAGTCACCTGGGAGGATTGCTCCCTCCGTGCCTGGCTGAACGACGAATTTCTGACCGAGGCGTTCTCGGAAATGGAGCAAAGCCTGGTTGTCGCCGCCAATATTCCCGCGGCGGGCAACTCAACCTACGGCAGTATTTCCGGCGCGAGTACGATGGATAAGCTGTTCCTGCTGACCATGCAGGATGTGAAGCAATACCTGCGGGAGAATGAGCCCCGCTGCTGCGTTCCCACCACCTATGCCGTCAGACAGGGCGCGGAGAGTTACGGCAAACGCGGCTTAAATGACGTATGCCGTTGGTGGCTCCGGAATCCCGGCCGTCATAACCTGTACGCGACCCGTGTGGAGGAAGACGGTTATATTGAGGATGCGGGCAACTATGTATACCTGACCAATACGGCTGTCCGCCCCGCCATGTGGGTGAGAATGGGCGAAACCAAGTGAGAAAACTGTCCGAGAACGACAAGTAATATGCAACAAAGCACGCGGCGGGAAATGTCCTGGCGCGTGCCCTTTTTATCCCCCAAAGACAATAAAAGGGAAATATATCTACATTTTTTTACCGAAAAACACATTTTCCTATTGCAATTCGGGCAATGCTGGGCTATAATACACATAGTCGGTACCCGATACACAATAGGAAAGGAAGCAATACTATGAAGAAAATCCTGTCTCTGGTTCTGGCACTTGCTCTGGTGCTGTCTGTGTGCAGCGTATCTTTTGCCGAGAGTGTCGAGGAAATCATCGCTCAGGCGCAGACTATGACCAACGAAGAACTGTACGCCAAGGCCGCCGAGGAATCCCACGATGCCGTGCTGTACGGTGTCGGTAACTCCAGCCGCGGTAAAACCGCCGGTGCCACCTTCGTGGAACTGCTGAAGTCCGTGGATCCCACCTATAACGGCTCTGTGGACTGGTCTCAGCCCAAGAACAACTCCATTTTCGAAATGCTGACCAGCGATATCAACAATACCACTCATCAGTATTTCATGACCCTGATTCAGGATGGCAACCAGATTCAGTCCAAGATGCTGGATACCGGATACCTGCTGAACTTCGTTCCCAAGGAGTGGTCAGAGGCCGAGGGTGTTGCCAAGGAAAACAACGAGTCTCCTCTTGCGCTGCAGACCCTAAACAAGGTGTTTGAGTTCAACAATCTGGGTGAAGCTACCTTCACGAACTGCTGGGACTTCGTTGCCGAGGGCGTTCATGCCCAGTTCATGGCTCCCAACTCCGAGCCTGTTGGCAAGAACTTCCTGTACATGCTGACCCGTGACGATTATGCTACCGGCGTGAAGGAAGCTTTCGACGCGCTGGACGCTGACAAGCAGGCCTATTTCGCCCCCGTTGTGGAAGAAATGGCTGCCGAAGCGGAAGACATGGGCCTGGAAGGCGAAAACGCCAAGTATGCCCTGGCCTGGATTAAGCTGTGGGTTGAAAACTATCAGGAAGAAACCGATGACGGCCCCATCTGCAACACGCTGGTAAAGTCCAGCTCTGTTGACCAGGCCGGTCTGCTGGTATACTCCAAGCTGCGCTCCATCGAGGAGACTGCCGAGTCCTCCGTGAACAACGTGACCGTTGCCGCTTACCAGGATGGCTATACGGGCTTCGGCGGCTATGCTTACAAGCATTACCTGATGATCCCCAAGACCAGCCCCATGCCCTGGACCGCTTGCGCCTTTATCGCCTACATGACCACCACCAACGAAGGCTTCGCTGCCTGGGGCAAGGACATGGGCGGTTATGCCCCCGTTCCCGCCTGCATGCAGGATCATACCAAGGACGGCTACGTGGATGGCGTGAACACCTTTGACGTGAAAAACGACCGCGGCTACGATTGGTGGATCAACACCGGCAAGCTGGTTGTGGAAGATCCCGCCTACTGCGCATCCGTTGCCGATGTGATGGGCGACTTCATCGACGCGCTCCGTTAATCTCTCCCGTTTGTCCCTTCGCGGGCGGTGATTACCACCGCCCGTTCTTCTTTATCCGCTGCAGTATCTTAATGAAAAAGGAGGGGAACGCCCCATGGCAGCAAAGAACAGCCCATGGAAATCCCGCCTGAACCGTTTCAAAACATGGATCTCCCGTCCGCAGAATGCCATTCTGCTTGCTTTGGGCATCATTCTCACGCTGACTACCGTGTTGCCTATGGTGACTATCCTGAAGGATACCGTCACCGTTCATCCGGGCACCAAGGACGCGCGGAATATTGAACCCGGCCAGACATTGACAACCTATAACTGGACGGATATGTTCGCGCCCGCCACCAATACGGCGAAGAAGCTGGCACAGAAAAACCTGTGGACACCGTTGGGCAATTCGGTTCTGCTGAGCGTGTTTTCCTGCATCGGTGCCATTGTGTACGGCGGCATCTTTGCCTATCTGGTAACGCGTACCAACCTGCGCTGGAAAAAATACCTGTCATCCATTTTTATTTTCCCTTATATCATGCCCCAGTGGACACTTGCCGTGGTATGGCAGAATCTGTTTAACTCCAACGCGGTTTGCGGCGGGGCGGACGGCTTCTTTGCCGCTGTGTTCGGCATCCGCATGCCGCTGTGGTGGTGCGAGGGCATGTTCCCCTGCGCAGTGGTGCTGTCGCTGCACTACGCCAGCTTTGCCTACATTCTCATCGGAGGCATCTTCCGCAACATGGATGCCAACCTGGAGGAGGCGGCCACCATCCTGAATACACCCCGGTGGAAGACTTTCCTGCGTGTGACCATGCCTCTGGTTAAGCCGGCCATCCTGTCTACAATCCTGCTGGTATTCTCCAGCGCCATGGGTTCTTATCCCATTCCGCATTATCTGAAGCTTTCTACGCTCTCCACCAAGTATATCGAGCTGAAGGTGGACCGTGTGGGGCAGGCCAGCATTCTTGCGGTCATCATGATGCTCTTCGGGTTCCTGATTCTGATTGTGAACCAACGCACCACCTCCGGCCGGAAGAACTTTACCACGGTAACCGGCAAGTCCGGGCAGAGCAGCGTCGTGGACCTGCGGGCGGGCAAGAGCATCCTGGCGGTGTTCTTTACCATTACCACCGCCCTGACGGGTATTCTGCCCATCGTGATGTTCGCCCTTGAAACATTCCTGCCAAACCCCGGCGATTACTCCTTTGTGAAGCGGGGAATCGCGGGCAATATGACAGCCAAGTGGTGGACAACGGCGGAAAACGTGACGGAAAACGGCATGTACGGTCAAAAGGGCATGTTGTTCAACGAGACCATTTGGAGCGCCTTTGGCAATATGCTGCTGGTGGCGTTGCTGTGTGCCCTGTTTGCCGGCACCATCGGCACGCTGGTCGGCTATTGCGTCAGCAAGAACCGGCGGAGCAAGTTCGCCGCCTATGTGAACAATATGGCCTTCCTTCCGTACCTGATGCCTTCTTTGGCGGTAGGCGTCGCGTTCTTCGTGTTCGGTTCCCGCCTGGGCATCTACAACACCATCCTGCTGTTGGTGCTGACCGGTACAATCAAGTACATTCCTTTTGCCAGCCGCAGTGCGCTGAACTCCATGCTGCAGCTGTCGGGCGAAATCGAGGAGGCTGCCATCATTCAGGATATTCCCTGGTGGAAGCGGATGGTACGCATCATTATCCCCATCCAGAAGTCCAGTATTATCAGCGGCTTCCTGCTGCCGTTCATGACGGCACTGCGTGAGTTGACGCTGTTTATGCTTCTGTGCAGCCAGACCAAGATTATCACTACTCTGCTGGATTACTTCGACGAGATGGGCTTGTACGCCTTCTCCAGCGGCATTAACCTGATGCTGATTATCGTGATTCTGGTGCTGAATACGCTGGTGAACAAGCTGACCGGCGCAAGCATCGACTCCGGCATCGGCGGGAAATGACAAGGAATGAGAAAGGACGGAAATCAATATGGCAAGAATTGAACTCTCTCATGTCACGAAACGCTGGGGCGGCTACTATGCGGTGGACGACCTGAGCATGGTGATTGAGGATAACGCTTTTGTGACGCTGCTGGGCCCCAGCGGATGCGGCAAGACAACGACTCTGCGCATGATTGCGGGCCTTGAAACGCCTACCACCGGCCGCATTACGATTGATGACGAGGTAATGTTTGACAGCGAGGCAGGCATCAACGTGCCTGCCAACAAGCGCAGGGTAGGCTTCCTGTTCCAGAACTACGCCCTG
>JAZUDA010000199.1:0-3516 GCA_045639455.1 Clostridia bacterium
CCTGCGTGAAGCATTACGCCGGTTACGGTGCACCTGAGGGCGGGAGGGATTACAATCAGGCCGAGATTTCCGAGCACGCGCTGCGGGAATGGTATCTGCCTGCCTATAAAGCCTGCCTTGACGCGGGCGCGAAAATGATTATGCCTTCTTTCAATTCGCTCAACGGCATCCCGTCTGTCGCCAACCCATGGCTGATGAAGAAAATCCTGCGGGACGAGTGGGGGTTTGACGGGGCGGTTATCAGCGATTACAACGCGCTGACGGAACTGATTTCCCACGGTATTGCGGAGGACCGAAAGCAGGCTGCTGAAATGGGCATGACGTGCGAGTGCGACATTGATATGGTCAGTTCCTGCTATGCCCGGTACCTCGAATCGCTGGTAAAGGACGGTACCGTTTCCGAAAAGCAGATTAATCGGGCGGTCATGCGCGTACTGAAGGTTAAAAACGACCTGGGACTGTTTGAGAATCCTTACCACGGTGCCATGACCAATCAGGATGTGCTCAACAATATGATGGTACAGCACCGGCCTCTCGCAAAAAAAGCAGCTGTCGAGGTTGCCGTTCTGCTGAAAAACAACGGAATACTGCCACTTTCCGGCGAAATGAAAAAAATAGCCATCATCGGGCCGTTCGCGAAGTGCAGGGAAATCATTGGCGCGTGGTGCTGCAACGGAATAACGGAAGAAACCGTCAGTGTCGCGGAAGGCGTGAAGAAACTGCTGCCCGATACAGATGTGGTGATTGCCGAAGGATGTAACGCTCAAATCGGCGACAGAAACGCTTCCGGTATGGATGAGGCGGTTCGGATTGCGGCCGAAGCGGAGGCGGTTATCCTGTGCCTGGGCGAGGATATGTCTTTCTCCGGCGAGGGAAGAAGCCGTGCTTCTTTGAACCTTCCTGGGATGCAGAATGAGCTGGCCCGTCGCGTTTTGAAAGCCAACCCCAATACGGCGGTCGTCCTGTTTAACGGCAGACCGCTGGAGCTGACTGAGCTGGATGAAATTGCGCCCGCGATTCTGGAAATGTGGATGCCCGGCTCCGAAGGCGGAAATGCTGCGGCGGAAATCCTTTTCGGCAAGTCGGAACCGTGCGGACGGCTGGCAATGTCCTTCCCGAAATCAGTGGGACAGTTGCCCCTCTTTTACGCCCACAGCAATACGGGCAGACCGAAGCAAAAACCTGAGGGAACCTATGAACCCTATACGTCCAACTATCTGGATTGCGGGAATCTGCCGTTGTATCCCTTTGGCTACGGTCTGACCTTCACAACCTTCCTCTATGAGGAACTGGCAATAGATAGGCAGACAATTGCTGCTGGTGAAGACCTTCATGTTACGGTTACCGTGAAAAACACTGGTTCCCGTACCGGGACAGAGACGGTTCAGCTTTATTTGCATGATAAGTGTGCGTCTGTCGTTCCCGCCGTGCAGAAGCTGGTTGCCTTCAAAAAGGTGAAACTGAATCCGGGCGAAAGCAAAAAGGTGACCCTGACGGTTTCCGCAGAGTCCATGAAGCTCTGGAATTTCAACAATGAACGAGTACTGGAGCCGGGACAGTTTGAAATTTCAGCCGGTTACGCGGATCATTTGATTTTCACGCGGGTGTTTGAAGTTGCTGAAGCAGCTGTCAAATAATCATCCGGGAGTCATCACAGCAACATAGCGTGCCGCCTCACCATATACCGGACTTTTTGTCCAGTGTTTACTTTTCCCGCGGCACAGAGTATAATGAACAAAATTGATTTTTTAGGAGGCTGCTATGGAACAAGTCAGGATTCAGGACGACCTGTATTATTACGTCAATGGCGAATGGCTCGAAAAGGCGGAAATTCCCGCGGATCGTCCGTCTACCGGCGGATTTGTCAACCTGCGGGACGATGTGGAGAAGCTGTTGACGGCAGATTTGAATAAAATGTGCGAAACGGGCGTGTGCCCGGATGAATATCTGGAGCGCGCTGCCAAGCTTTATGCCATGGTTAAGGACACGAAGCGCCGCAGCAGCGAAGGTTTCCGTCCCGTGATGGCGACGCTGAAAAAAATCCGCAATTTGAAAAATATCAGTTCCTTCAACCGTAATCTGAAGGAATTCGTGCTGGATGGCATTCCGCTGCCCTTTGATATCAATGTGCAGGAGGATATGAAGGACAGCGGCAAGCGCTGCCTCTACCTGAGCGGCCCCGCAACAATTCTGCCGGATACGATCTATTATGGCGAGGCGATGGCGCAGAAGCACGATGTCCTGCTGAATATCTGGAAGAACACCGCGGCTTCCGTAATGAAATATGCCCGAATCCCGGAGGAGGACCGGCAGGCCTATATTGAAGACGCCGTGAAATTTGACGCGATTATCGCCGGTCTGGTGAAGAGCCGCGAGGAGTGGAGCGAGTATACCAAAATGTACAACCCCACCAAGACCGTCCGGGTAGGCACGCTGCTCCGCCCCGTGAAGTTCAAAAAGCTGCTGCAGGATCTGCTGGGCGATGTGCCGGAGTGGATTTCCGTGGCGGATCCCCGCTTCCTGAAGAACTTCTCCACGCTGTTCAACACGGAAAACTTCGAGCTCTATAAGCGCTGGGCTTATGTGAAGACCGCCCTGGGTGCGACCCCGTACCTCTCTGAGAAGCTGAGAGAGGCAGGCGGCGTTTACTCCAGAGCGCTGAGCGGCATCAAAGAAATGACCTCAGTGGAGCGCTTCGCGTACAACCTTGTCACCAATATCTACAGCGGCCCTGTGGGTCTCTATTACGGCAAAACATACTTCGGCGAAGAGGCGAAAAAGGACGTGGTGGAGATGGTTCATGAAATCATCGATACCTATAAGCTCCGGGTAAATAACAGCACAATCCTCTCCGTGGAGACCAAGGGAAAGGCCATCCGCAAGCTGGATACCATGCAGGTGAAGATGGGCTACCCGGATAAGATCAACGCCATTTATCCCAAGCTGGTGTTCGATGAGGACGCTCCGCTTTACCTTGCGGTGAAGCAGCTTTCCCGCGTCCGCGCGGAAGACGCCTTCTCCAAGCTTTCGGAACCTGTGGACAAGTCCGAGTGGGTGATGGACGGTCACACCGTGAATGCCTGCTATAACCCCACCTCCAACGATATCACTTTCCCCGCGGGCATTCTCCAGCCTCCCTTCTATTCCGTGAAGCAGTCCCGCTCCGCCAACCTGGGCGGCATCGGCGCGGTCATCGGGCACGAGATTTCTCACGCCTTCGATAACAACGGCGCGCAGATGGACGAAAACGGCAATCTGAACAACTGGTGGACGAAGGAAGACTTCAAGCGCTTCAATGCGGCGACCAAGGCCATGATCAAGCAGTTTGAGGGGATTGAACTGCCCTGGGGCAAGGTCAACGCCTCACTGATTGTTAGCGAGAATATCGCCGATAACGGCGGTATGGCGGTGACACTGGAAATCATGTCCGGTATGAAGGATGCAAACTACGAAGAGTATTTTACGAACTGGGCGAAGGTCTGGTGTCAGAAAGCGAAGGAAGAATACCTGAAGCTC
>JAZUDA010000200.1:0-7499 GCA_045639455.1 Clostridia bacterium
CAGCAGCGTGCCAAGCCACGCCCCCAATGCAGTACCCAGGTTCCAGTACAGATAGTTCAGCCCGGTCACAGCCGTCATATAGGTACGGCTGCAATCTCCCCGGGTGGACAGAAGGGAAAAGGTTTCATCCGTCAGGCCGAAAATCAGGAAAGGCTTTTCCTTGCCCACCCTGCTGTATTTTTCCATGACCGGAATGCCGTAAAACAGATGCCGGACAGAGAGCAGCAGCCCCATCACAAAGGAGGACAGCATGTTCAGCGGTCCTGCCACCAGCGGAACCGCGGCATACTCCAGCGCGCCGGAATAGATTGATATGCTCATCGCGATGGGATACCACGCCGGGTACCCCTTGGAGATCATCAGCAGCCCGAACGCGAAGCCCAGAAATACATACCCCGCCAGTACGGGCAATGTATCCCGAAATGCCCTTTTCAAGTCCGTCCCTGATTCCACCCGCACCGCCTCATTTCAAAAAAATCTGGATTGCGTTGCATATTATAACACATCGGGCCGTTTCTGTCCTTGCTTTTTTGCATAAAAAATGTGATAATAATTGCTGTAAAACACTGTTTCGGAGGGAACGGAAGCATGACAAACGAGTATCTGTCCGTCATTGATGAAAAATCAGGCATTCTGGATGCCTGTGCCGATTATCTGTGGGAAAACCCGGAAACCGCGTTTACCGAGTTCAAGTCCGCGGCCTATCTGTGCGACATGCTGCGGCAGGAGGGCTTTGAGGTGACTGAAAAGGTTGCCGGCATCGATACCGCTTTTTCCGGCCGATTCGGCCACGGTCACCCCATCGTGGGCGTGCTGGGTGAGTATGACGCTCTGTCCGGCCTGAGCCAGGAATCCTGCTGCGTAACCCATTCCCCCCGTCCCGGTGAAAACTGCGGGCAGGGCTGCGGGCATAATCTGCTGGGCATGGGCTCCCTGGGGGCCGCGATAGCAATCAAGAAATATATCGAAGATACCGGCTGCGAGGGCACCGTGATTTTCTACGGCACCCCGGGCGAGGAAGGCGGCTCCGGCAAGGGCTTCATGGCCCGCGACGGCGTTTTTGACGAGCTTGATTTTGCTCTGTGCTGGCACCCGGACGCCGTGACCCGCGTCAAGACCGGCCTGTCCCTGGCCAACGACCAGGTGCTGTTCCGTTTTGACGGGTGCGCGTCCCATGCAGGCGGCGCTCCCCATCTGGGTCGCTCCGCCCTGGACGCGGTAGAGCTGATGAATATCGGCGTGCAGTTCCTGCGGGAGCACATGGAGGATGACAGCCGCGTACACTACGCCATCACCGATGCGGGCGGGTTCTCCCCCAACGTGGTTCAGCCCCATGCCGAGGTTCTTTACCTGATTCGCGCCACCACCAACGCGGGAGTAAAGGATCTGTACCGCCGGGTCTGTGATATCGCCAAGGGTGCCGCGCTGATGACCGAAACCGCGGAAAGTCATGATTTTATTAAGGCCTGCTCCAATACCGTTACAAACAGTGTGCTGATTCATGTGATGGACGCCCGCATGAAAGAAATTCCGGTTCCCGTTCCCACCAAGGAGGATCTGGCTTTTGCCTCTTCACTGGTACGGGAGAGCCTTGCCGGGCTTCCTGATGCCAATCCGGACGTGCCCTACAACTATGCCCTTCAGGCCATGCCACCCGAAAAGCAGGGACATGGCTCCACGGATGTGGGTGATGTCAGCTGGGTTTGCCCCACCGTGCAGGTTGCCGCCGCCACCTGGGTCTCCGGGACACCGGGACACTCCTGGCAGGCGACCGCCCAGGGCAAGACCCGCTATGCGAAGGAAATGGCCCGCTATGCTGCCAAGGTAATGGCCGCCACCGCCGTGGAAGTGTTCCGTCACCCTCAGCTGCTGAAGGATGCCATCGCGGAGCACCGCAGGAAAGTCGGTCCCGCGGGCTATGAGCCGCCCATTCCGCAGGGTGTGCGTCCCCGTCCCGTCAACAAACTGTAAAGAAGGAAGCTTTATGACCGACCGATGCCCCGCCGCCCGCTGCGGCGGCTGTGCTTTTCAGGGTGTTCCCTACCCAAAGCAGCTGGAGGACAAGCAGCAAAAGCTGCAGAAGCTGCTCGGCCGTTTTTGCCCCGTTCTGCCCATCATCGGCATGGAGGAGCCGCTCCGGTACCGCTGCAAGGTACAGTCCGCGTTTGGCAGGGCGCGTGACGGCCTAATCATCTCCGGCCCTTATGAGGCGGATTCCCACCGGATTGTGCCCATTGACAGCTGTCTGATTGAAAATGAAACGGCGGATGAAATCATTGCCTTTATCCGGCATCTGATGCCCGCTTTTCGTCTGGAGCCCTTCAACGACCGCACGGGCACGGGTTTTCTCCGTCATGTGCTGGTTCGGGTCGGCCGGTTCTCCGGGGAAATTATGGTGGTGCTGGTGGGAGCAAGCCTGTCCTTTCCTGGCAGCAAGGGCTTTGTGGAGAAGCTCCGCGCACGCTTTCCGCAAATCACGACCGTGGTGCTGAACCGGAATAACCGCTTCACCTCCATGGTGCTGGGGGACGAGGAAAAAACGCTGTACGGCCCGGGCTTCATCCTGGACAATCTGCTCGGGCTCCGCTTTCGTATTTCGCCCCGCTCCTTCTATCAGGTAAACCCCATTCAGGCGGAGGTACTCTATCGCACCGCCATCGACTTCGCTGCCCTGACCGGAGCCGAGACCGTACTGGATGCCTACTGCGGCACCGGCACAATCGGGCTGTGCGCCGCGTCCCGCGCGGGCAGCGTGCTGGGTGTTGAACTGAATGAAGACGCGGTACGGGACGCCAGGGAAAACGCCCGGCGGAACAAAATCGCGAACGCGTCCTTTCTCTGCCGGGACGCGACCCGTTTCATGACCGAATCCGGCAGTCATTTTGACGTGATTCTGATGGATCCGCCCCGCGCCGGTTCCACGCCCGCGTTTATCCGGGCCGCGGCTGCCGCATCCCCTTCACGCATCGTCTACGTTTCCTGCGACCCGGATACCCTGGCGCGAGATCTGGCGCTGTTCGCCCATGAAGGATATCACGCGCAAAAGGCGCAGGGCGTGGATATGTTTCCTTTTGCCGCAGGAATTGAAACGGTTGTCCTTTTGAACAAAGAGTGATTCGGCTGCTTTTCACCGCAAAACAGACAGATGATAATGCCTGTAAATTTTCTTTTCCCCGAAGCAACAAGGCGGATGTCCGGTTCGTCATACCGTGCATCCGTCTCTTTTTTCTTCCGATGGAAAATATTTTTTCCTGTTGACTCTCCCCCAAGGGGATTTGTTATCATTCATGATGTGGAAAGGAGGTTCCTCATAATGCTCAAGATCGGTGAGTTTTCCAAACTGTCCCGCCTCACCGTAAAGGCACTCCGCTTTTACGAAAAGGAAGGAATCCTGATGCCGGCATCCACGGACTCGTGGACAGGATACCGCTATTATGAAACGAGTCAGCTGGAAACAGCCGCGAAAATACGGGCGTACAGGCAGCTTGACCTGTCTATTCCGGATATCCGCGCCATCCTGTCCGGAGCCGATGCCGGGGACATTCTGGCAAAGAAGGCCGATGCACTCCGGCAGGAAAAGAGTATGATTGAGAACCGCCTCTCCGTCATTACACATCTGTTGGAGGAGAACAATATGAAATATCAGGTTACCGTCAAGGACATCCCGACCTGTATCGTTTACTATTCGGAGGCTACCCTGCCCACCATTGCTGACAAGATGACCTTTATTCCCATGTGCGGTGAAAAATGTCTGGAACTCAACCCCGGCCTTCAATGCGCCGACCCGCCCTATGAATTCTGTGAATACCCGGACAGCGAGTTTCGGGAGACTGATGTCCGTATTCGCCACAATGAGGCAGTAACACAATCAGGCAATGAAAGTGACCTCATCAAGTTTCGGGAATTGCCCGCGGTAAAGGTTCTGTCCATTTTCCACAAAGGGCCTTACGAAACGCTCGGCGAGGCCTATGCTTTCCTGATGAAGTATGCCGAGGAAAACGGCTATACCGCGTCAGGGCTTGCCCGGGAATGCTACATTGACGGAATATGGAACAAGGAAACCCCGGAGGAATGGCTGACCGAAATCCAGTTGCCGATTCAATAAAACGTTTTTCATGGGCCGGATCCGCTCCGGCCTTTTTTGAATGATTCTCCGCAACAAAAAATAACAAAAATCAAGAAAATCCGTCAAGTGCAGTTGGTTGACACATTTATTGCAGCAGTATATAATCCATTTATCAAGTCAACTACGGAGGCACCCCATGCAAATCGTTACTGTAAAGAATTTATGCAAAGAGTACCCGTCCTTCCGGCTGCGAGATATCTCTTTTTCGCTTGAAGCGGGGACCGTCACCGGCTTCATCGGGCGCAACGGTGCGGGAAAAACGACCACCATCAATGCCATGCTGAATCTGATCCACCCGGATAGCGGCGAAATTCAGTATTTCGGCATGCCCCTGCAGGGCAATGAAACCAAAATCAAACAGCGAATCGGTTACTCCACCGGGTCAATCAGCTGGTATCCCAATAAGCCCATCCGGCTGCTGGCGGATGTAATCAGTCGGTTTTACCCCGCCTGGGATGTGGACGCGTACCGGAAGTATCTGTCGCTATTTGAACTGGATGAGAACAAGACACCCCATCAGTTATCAGAGGGGATGAAGGTCAAGTGCAACCTGCTGCTGGCGCTGTCACACCGGGCGGAGGTGCTGATTTTGGACGAGCCCACCAGCGGGCTGGATCCCTTCTCAAGGGATGAATTGCTGGACCTGTTTGACATGCTCCGAAAGGAAGGCATCGCTATCCTGTTTTCAACGCACATCGTTTCCGACCTGGAAAAGTGCGCGGACCGCATCCTGTATATCTCCCGTGGGAAGGAAATTGCCTGCCTGCCCAAGGCTGACTTTATTCAGCGCTTTTCGCAGGAGGGTGAAAGCCTGGAGCAAACAATCCTGCGGATCGAAAGGAGCATAGAGCAATGAACAACCTGCTGCGTAAGGAAATCCGGCTGGCGGCCTCGCCCCTGTCCTTCTTTTTTCTTGCTTTTTCCCTGATGTTTTTCCTGCCCGGGTACCCGGTGCTGTGCGGGGCTTTCTTTGTTACGCTGGGCATTTTTCAAAGTTTCCAGCATGCCCGTGAGGCAAATGACCTGCTGTTTTCGGTTCTGCTGCCCATTGCAAAGCAGGACGTGGTGAAGGGAAAATACCTGTTTTCCTGCCTGATTGAAATTTGCGCGTTTCTGCTGATGGCGCTCGTCAGCTTTATCCGTCTGACTTTTCTTTCCGAGGCGGCGGTCTATCAGAGCAATGTGATGATGAACCCCAACGGGTTCGCGCTGGGCATGGCGCTGCTCATTTTCGGGCTGTTCAACCTGCTGTTTATCAATGGCTTCTTCAAGCCCGGCTTCCGGTTTGCCCGTCCTTTTATCTGCTACGCTATTGCCGCGTTCATCGTCATTCTGATTTCCGAGGCGCTCCACCATTTCCCCGGCATGGAACGGATTGATTCAGTTCATTTTGATACGCTTCAGCTTTGCGTTTTGGGGGCAGGTGTGGTATGCTATACGGGGTTGACCGCGTGGGCGTACCGGCTTTCCTGCAAACGATTTGAGCGAATCGATTTTTGACAGGAGGCCGCGCCCGTGCTGAAGGAAAACCTGCTTTTGCTACGAAACATCCATGGCTATTCACAGGAAACGATTGCCGGAAAAATCGGCGTTTCCCGTCAGGCTTACGCCAAATGGGAGGCCGGCGCTACCCTACCCGACATTGAAAAATGCTGTCGTCTTGCCCGGGAATACGATATCACCCTGGACAGCCTGATGAAGACTGAGACCGCCCCGGGAATCGGCATGATTCCCCCTGCCCCGAAAGGGAAAAACATATGGGGTTCCCTCACGGTCGGGGATCGCGGACAAATTGTGCTCCCGAAGGCCGTCCGGGATAGCTTCGACATCAGAAGCGGGCAGCGGCTGGTTCTACTCAGTGATGAGGAAGGCATCGTCCTGCTTCCTGCCGAGACCTTCGAGGCGAAAATGCATGCAATCCTGGAAACAGCTTCTCAAGACAAAACAGAAACCGAATAATGTAAGGAGAACGCTTTATGATTTATGATATTACCCAGCCCCTGTTTGAAAGCGTGGTTTGGCCCGGGGACCCCGCGCCGGAGCATCATATGCTGAGCCGGATTGCGGACGGCGCTTTTTGCAACGTGACTGCCCTGTCCATGTGCGCCCATAACGGTACACACGTGGATGCTCCCTGCCACTTTCTCCGGGACGGAAAGAGCATCGATCAGGTGGCACTCGGCAAGTTTGTCGGAATGGCCTATGTGGTTCACCGGGACGGGGATATCACGGCGGATGATGCCCGCTCCATCCTTGAAACTGCCCGCTCTGCCGGTAAGGACGCCGCGAAGCGCATTCTGATTGGCGGCAAGGCAACCGTAACGCTGGAGGCGGCCCGTGTATTCGCCGATGCGGGGATTGACCTGATCGGCAACGAGTCCCAAACTGTCGGCCCTGAAAGCGGCCCCATGGCGGTTCATCTGGTGCTGCTGGGCGCGGAGGTCGTACTGCTGGAGGGCATCCGCCTGGGCGGTGTCCCGGACGGCATATACCTGCTCAACGCCGCCCCGCTGAACCTGACCGGCTCTGACGGTGCCCCCTGCCGGGCCATCCTGATGGGAGACTGATATGCCGGTGATTCTTCTGAACGGTCCCTCCTCCGCCGGGAAATCCTCCATTGTCAGGGCCTTGATTGCCCGCATGCCGGAGGCATGTTCCGTTGCGTTGGATGACTATCTGCCCATGAGCAAGGACGAACCCATCTGGGAAGATGATGTATTTGATGTGATGCCCTCCATGGCGGACGCGCTGCGCCGGACCCGGGCGGATATTGTAATCATCGACCATGTGATTACCAGCCCCCGAATCTATCAGTCTCTGCTTGACGCTCTGGCGGGGCAGGACATCATCCGCGTGCTTGTTTCCTGCGATTTGGAAACGCTTCGCGCGCGGGAACTTGCCCGCGGCAACCGATGCGTCGGCTCGGCTGAGGCATCTATTGCTTATCTTTATCCGAAATCGGGCTACGACCTGACCGTCGACAGCACGGTCATGAAACCCGAACAGATTGCGGAATCCATCGAATCTTACGTGAAAGGACGCGTCTCATGACAACCAATAAGAAATTTCTTGCCTCCGGCATCTTCGCCTTTCTGTTCTTCTTTCTGATTCTGCTGCTGAAATCCGTGGACGTGGCTCCTATCGGGCCGGAGGGCTCCTGCGTTGGGCTGTCCACGCTGAACGGTGCCTTTTTCAGCACGTTCTCCCTGGGAAAGAAATGGGACACGCTGGCCAATCTGCTGCTGGCTGCCGCGATCGCTTCTGCCGTATGCTACGCCCTGCTGGGGCTCATTCAGCTGATAAAGACACGAAGCCTCCTGCAAGTCAGCCCCGGCGTGCTGCTGTTGGGCGGGCTCTATCTTGTTACCATCAT